>NZ_JBEXHQ010000032.1:0-81833 GCF_040607915.1 Micromonospora sp. NPDC005215
CCATCCCGACAGCCTGAAGCCCGTCCAACGCCCAACCGGGAACGTCGACCGGCGTGTCACCCAACCCGGCCAACGTTTCCGGTCACAGCACTAGCTGCTGTGCGTGGGCGACGACAATGTCGATCATGTCCAGCAGCGGTGGGGTGACCGGTCCGCCGTCTCCGGCAGCAGCGATCAGGTCTGGGGTTGGCTGATGCAGCGCGGTCCACGCGTGGACGGTGAGCGCGGCGCCGGTGACCGCGATGACAGTGCGACGGGTCGGCACGGGTCCTCCTACGAGGCTGAGCAGTCCGTTGCTGTCCCAGGGTAGATCCATTGAATGGTTCGCCGGCAGCGCTGGATGCGAACGCGGGGCGGTTACCCCCCAGACGTCCTCGAACATCAGGTCGATTCTGAGCTTGACGGCAAGTACCTCGACGACGAGTTCGGGTATGTCACCGTGCGGCACAGCGCCGTCTGAGACCCATTTGTAGGGGGTCTTGGGTTGACTCTGCGGGTGCTGCCTCGGGCCACCAGAGCCGAGTTGATTCGTCGGGCGAGGGCCTCGGGCCCCCATTGCGCCTCTCGGAGCAGGCTGGCCAGCCGTTGGGTAGCGCGGGAAGTTGTGGGTTCGGCTTCCACGGTGGGATCCCCCTTCCGGGTGCCGGTAGTGCAGCCGCGGGCCTGACAGTAGCGGCCACGGTCAGCGGCGGGGAACGAAGCGCACCATCCGCACCAGGTTCCGAGCGAGCGACACCGATGGCACTCCGTCGATGCCTGCCCCAGGCGCTCGGAACCGACAAAGGTCGATGTGTGGGCACGGTCAGGGCCGCATTGTCACTCCGCGCGTCCTGCCGTTGATGCCCACTAGTCGACCTGCGGTCGCGAGGGAGAGCTGCCATGCCACGTCCGTTTCCCGGCCAGCCGGTAGGAGTCGATCCCGTCCTTACCGCTGACATTGATCTGCTGGTGCGTCCCGGCCGGATGTTCCTACGGCCCGACGATTGCGCTCAGTCACTGCACGAGCAGGCCGGCAGTGAGCCGGGCCGGATTAGTAAAGCCATCGTCGCAGGCCCGGCGCGGTTGAGTCAGGTCACCCGGACGGCGAGCGAGAACTCAGCCGGTTCGCTGCCGCTGTTGCTGAGCGTGAATCAGGAAGGCGGCCGGTTGAACGCGCTGGACTGGCCAGGCGTGGCTCAGTTGCCAGGAAATCTGGCGCTCGGGGCAGCGGCGAACGAGGACCTGGCCGAGCTTGCCGGTGCGACGATCGGTGAGCAACTTCGAGCGGTGGGGTTGACCTGGAATCTGGCGCCGGTGTGCGACACCGCAGGGTGGCCGGCGGCTGCTGCCGTTGGCGCTCGCGCCTTCGGCTCAGATCCTGAACGGGTTGGGCTGTTGGCGGCAGCATTCGCGCGCGGAGTGCAGAGGGCTGGCGTCGCGGCGACCGCTAAGCACTTTCCCGGTCTGGGCGGGATTGGTGGGGACCCGCACCACGTCGCGCCGGTGATCGACCGACTCGGCCCGGGTGCGTTGCTGCCGTTCCGGGCAGCGATTGACGCGCAGGCGGCGTGCGTGATGGTCGGCAGTCACACCGTGCTCGCCGTGGACAACAAGCCGGCGTTGGCATCGCCGCGCATGCTTGGCCTGCTGCGCGATGAGCTGGGCTTCGCCGGTGTGGTGGTGAGCGAGAACTTGTCGATTCCCGCGGTGCACGAGCCGCTCGGCGGTCCGGCCCAGGCGGCGGTCGCCGCAGTGGCCGCCGGGGTGGACATCGTGATGCTGGACTCGGAGGTTTCCCGGGGGCGCAGCTCGTCGGCAATCCGTCGTTGTCTGGGCGGCGGGCGGCTCCGTGGCGTCGCGAAGACGGATCGATGCCCAGCGGAAGGACCTGTCGTGAGCGTTCTCGTCGCTGCGCAGCTCGTCGTGAACAACAGAATGATCTACTTCGGTTAGCTGCCGGCCGACCCCGACGCGGTGGTCGCCCTGGTGCCCGACGGGCTCAAGCCGGCACCGAACCACCAGGTTTTCATGAATCAGGCGGGTACCGGGGCTGGGCGCGCTGCAGCATGTGCACTGGCCCGATACTGACGGCTTCGGCCGGGCGCCCGCACATGAAGCCGATAATGGGCCATGGTTAGAGACCGAATTGGCGGGCCTGGTCCCGGGTGGCGCTGGTCTTAGCCGGTTGGATGTCGCCGTGGAGTGGGCTGCGGCGCATGGAACAGATGACCGGGCCTTCGGGCAATTGAATCGTCGATCCTGGGATGTAGCCATGCCGGGCATGCAGGCTCTGGGCATCGGGGTGGTGCTAGTCCAGGACAGTAGGTTCACTGGTCGAGTCGGCTGCGATGGTGGGCTGAGCAGGGACGTGCCGTGTCCTGACCGCCTTGCGCTGGGCGGCACGGCGAGGAACGCGAGGTGGTAGTGGGGCTCACTGGGTCGATCTTTGGCGAGTAGCCGATCGAGTAGGTCGAAGCGATCGCTGTGGGGCCTGCGGCATCGCCTAGTACTCCAGCCGCACCTGGTGGAGTTGGAGTCTTCGCTGGTAGTGGGCTGTTTTGGCGCGGTACTGGTGTCGTCGTCGCCATCGTGACCATCGATGGATGTGGTCGAAGGGTCTGATGGTGGTGATCAGGTGTGCCAGCAGACGTCGGACCTCGCCGAGGGTGAGTGGTATGAGGCCGTCGTCGGATTCGGTGCCCCTTTTTGGCGTGGGCGGCGGTGACGGCGAGGTAGGCGTGGGCGCACAGAACGAGTGTTATGTGGCGGTACCAGGCGTCGTAGCGGCGCACCTGATAATGATCCAAGCCGACCTCGGTCTTCGCGGTTTGGAAGCATTCCTCGATCGCCCATCGGGTCCCGGCGATCCGGATCAGGTCCTCGTCCTGGGTGTCGGCGGGTCCGAAGCACAGGTAGTAGGCCAGGTCCGTGGGGTCCTTGATGCTGCGTCGGATCAGCAGCCAGTGGCCGTGGCCGTGCCGGGCAGGGAGGCCACTGCCCAGTCGTAGAGTCGCGGTCCTTTGGCGCCGTCGCCGCAACTGCGCCGCTTCCACGCCAAGGCCGGCGCGTTCGCGGCGAGGACGTCCGGACGGGAGTTGCCAACCGTGGTCGGGACCCGCTGGTTGCGGGGCACGGCCAGGACGTAACCGATGCGCTGCTGCTGCACCGGCAGGCACGGGCGTTGACGACCTTGGCCAAGGTGGTGGCCGGTGCCGGGGACTTCGACCGGGCCGAGACGACCGCCCGCAGCATCGCCAACCCAGACCAGCAGGCGCAAGCGCTTATCGGTCTCGCAGGCATGTGCGTAGAGCAAGATGAGGCTCCCCTGGCGCGAGACTCTGCGAGCGAATACGTAGGTCCGGCGATGATGCGAGCCCGCTCACTTGTAGCCGCTGCCCTCGCCCTAGGGTCTTGGGAAAGGTGCCTCGGAGTGGGCATGCGAGTGCAACTGGCCGGATTCGCAATCCTTGCTGGTGAACGGCTGCTCGCTAATTGATTAGCCGATTTGCAACGCAAATGACTTTCGGTATTGAAGCTGTGTTGCGCTTTATTCTCGGGAAATCCGGAAGCCGAGACTCGCTTCGTTGAACGGTCGCGTGTTGCGCAGCGCCACTTATCGGGGCCGTCAGCCTGTCCCACACGTGCCAGGCAGCCAATCAGCGGGAGGTCGGCTGACTCCGATGCAGCTCTCTGCGTCCGCCAGCGAAGGCCGTCCTCGCGTCGGTCGTGATCGTCCTGAGTCGCCCATCAGACCTGTCCGCTGGGCGGCAGCGGGTAGGTTGTTTGCATCACCAGCACGCGGCCAGGTGCGGCGCACTTTTTGGTGCCCCGGGCACGGCACCAACCGGCATCCCGTCTTCCGACGGCACCGGCCACCGCGATGCCCCCGTTTACCCCCCGGAAACCCCATGCATGGGTTGGCGTGTCTCGCTAACGGCACCTCTCGTGTCAACCTGCGGGCAGCAGAGAGGTCTCCGTGTCTTTGATCATGGTGCGGTAGACGATGTCGGCGAGGCGCTGTTTCAGGCAGCGCATGGCTTCCTTGTGGGTTTTGCCTGCGGCTCGTTTGCGCTGGTAGTAGTCCCTGCCTGGGGTCGCTCGTTTGATCTGGGCCATGGCCATGACATGCAGCGCGTAGTTCAGTTGCCGGTCGCCGGCGCGCGATAGGCGGTGCCGTTGGATGTCACCGGATGACACTTCTATCGGCGCGACACCGCAGTACGAGGCGAACGCGGACTCCGATCGGAACCTCTTGACGACTCCGGAGCGGGCGAGGATCTTCGCGGCGGTGACGTCGCCCATGCCGTGCAGATCGGAACGGCAGGTTTCGTGCTTCACATCATCAGCACCTGGCGCCGACGACGAATTCAAACGCTCCACTCTCGAAGCGGCAGAAGTGGCGAGAGGGCCGAACTGCGAACCCTCTCGCCACTTCTTTCACGTCGCGCGCCGACAGCCGGCCAATCTTCTCAATCGCTCGCCGGCGGATCTATGCTCTTGGCCCTCCTTCGGAGCCGATTCCAGAGAAAGCCGGCGAACTGCACTGCCAGGCCGGTCATCATCACGCCGGCGAGAAGTCGCAGCAACACATTATCGTGATTGAAGAAGAATGCCAGGGCAATGATGAAGTACACCACCAGAAAGGCCGGATGCTGGCCCGAATCCCGGCGCCGAACCCGCTTCTCGATCGGCTCTTCGTTAGTCATGATACACATTCACCTGCATCCCGAATACATGCCCCGGGAAGCCCAGCGGCTCACCTTTCTAGCGAATCTGCAGTATTTCGCACCACCAGCCCGCTTGGTGTCACCCCAAGCTCGCCGGAACTCCCGCGAGTCATTCCTGAAGTCGTGGAACCCCATCCAAGCCCCACCGGCCGACGCGCCATAGTTGAAGCGGTCTCTCCAACTCATTCTCTTGATTGGTCGCCAGGTCGCCTTGAAACCGTTCTTCTTGATGGCCTTGTAAGTCTTCCAACTGGAACGTAGCCCACGAAACCCGCCTCGCGCTGCGCTGAATCCACCGTAGAACCCAGCTGCAGTAATTGCCATCCGACCCCCATGATAGGCCATTCGCCACACCGAGTTACGTCCCCAGCCGCAGATTTTTCCGCACCACCGCTTGCCGTCCAAATCGAAGGCGTTGATCGGGTCTGCGCAGGCGTAATCGTAGTCGTTGCAACTGCCCCCCTCGACCGGGTCGGTCTGGAGGAAGCGTCCGGTGGTCGTGTTGTAGAGACGGACGCCCATCAGGATGATTCCTGACGGGGTGTCCGCCGCGCGCTGCTTGGCGCCGAGCCACCCGTACCGCTGCGACCCGAGGTTCTGTGGATCGCGCGGGGTGCCGTACTCGTCGGCCTCGCTGGTGCTCGACAGGCCCTCGTCGCCACCGTGGATCGCCGCGACTAGGTCCCCATGCAGGTTGGTGATTTGCCAGTCGATCTGGGCGCTGTCGCTGTCGAATATGCCGGCCATCGCCGACAGGCCCGACACTGGTCGGGTGAACCGGTCCGCCGTCTCCTGTGTCCACGACGGGTTGTCCTCATTCCCGTCGTAGTGGTGTACCGCCTGGACGGAGACACCGCTGGCGTTGTCGGTCCACGAACGAACTCGCTCACCTGTCACATCCAGGACGTAATCCGTCGTCCGCCCGCCCTGAGTGATCGTGTCCACCAGGTCCGTCGAGTGGTATGCGACGGTCACGTTCCCGCCCGACGCCATGGCAGTGTCGGTAGCGGGTACCGTCGTCGTGCGGCCAAGGGCGTCGTACCCGTAACCGGCGGTGTTCACCCGGTCCGCCGTGTCGTACGTCCAGGCTCGTGACGACGCCGCAGTCGATGTTTGGCACACACCGTCGCTACCCGGGCCGTACGTGGTGGCCGACTTGCGGTTCGACGAGGCGCTGAACCCGTACGACCGGGTGGTGCACTGCCCCCCGATGGTGTCCTGGATCGAGCTGAGGCGGCCAGCCTGGTCGTAGCTGTAGTTCTGCTCCGACAGGCTGGACGCTCGCTTCCGCCACTGGCCGTGCGCCGATTCCACCAACGACTCGGTGTAGAGGGTGCAGTCGGTGGCCGCGCAGCCCGGCTTGGTGTAGGTCATTGCGACCGGGGTGCCGGTCTCGTCGGTCTCCGTGGTGACCTGTACGCCGTTAGGCCAGGTCTCCGACGTCACATTCCCGTCGACGTCGTGGGTGCCGGTGAAGGTACCGGCCTGTGTGTCGTTGACCGAGGTCAACAGGCCACGCCGCTCGGCCCCACCGTCGTAGGTGTGGGTCCGGGTGGCTTTGCCGTCGCTGCTGGTCGCCACCCGTCCGAGCAGATCGAACGTGGTGGTGGAGGTGGTCCCATCGGCATCTGTGTAGGACGTCTGCCGGCCCAGGCCGTCGTAGCCCTTGCTGACCTGCGCCGTGGCCAGCCCGCCGACCACTGACTGCACGTGCAGCAGCCGCCCGGTCGCCGCCTCGTAGACGTTGCGACTGATCGGCAACGCCGTGCCGAGTCCCACCGCCGCAGCCACGCTGGTTTCGTATGCCCGGCCCGCATTGTCGTACGTCGTGGTGGTCGTACGTAGCGTTCCTGCGCTGGTCTTCTCGGTGACCACTCGCGGCTTGTTGTGGCCCACTCCTTCCTTGTGAAGTGGTTTCAGACCCTGGCGGAAGCGCGCGGCACCCTAATGACGAGGCTCTGTGTCCTACCCTCTGATGAGCCGTTCGCGATTCCAGCGACCCGCACGGTTCCGGTCTTCGCGTTCAGAGCTTGTCGGCTCCCGGTTGCGAGGTGTGTGCATTGCGGGCGGGCCGCAACCACGATCAACATGCTGCCTCAAGTCACGGATGTGGTCCGGACACGCCGGCCCGCCGGTCTTGCAGGAGGCCGGCCCAGAGGTGTGCAGGCGTGTACTCGACGAGCCGGACCACCACCGTCAACGGCCCGCCGCCGCCCACGCTGCCGATCTTTTTGGAGACCTTCAGAGGTCGGGTAACGGGCAGGCATCCCGCGAGCCGCGACGGACCGTTCGGGATTCATTAAGTAACGGGCGGCGGGGCATCTGTTGTCGTATCCCTGCGGTGCCGGGTCCGGATAGGGGAGCAGACTGGGAGCAGCGGGGTGCCCTGAACGGCCTTGAACTGCGCCCAATGGCGCCGAACGGCGCACAATTGCGCCCGACCCTGCTTGCGGCTCCACGTTCCCGCAGGTCAGAGCCGGTGTGGCGTCCTGTTTCACACCGGAGTGCTCCGCGGTTCTGTGCAGCGGTCGACAAGGCTCTATGTCGCCTGGCAGGGGAGTGTGCGCAGGTCAAGGCGGTAAGGAACCGTTGGTTGGCCTGGCCTTGCATCTGGGAGCAGATTGGGTGCAGGTTGGCGAAGAGGTCTCCGCGCCCGAAGTGCTCACCGAGGCCGGACAGAGACCAGGGGCTTTGACCTGGTGATGGAGGTTGAGCGGTGCGGCTTGACCTCCCAGTGGATACCGAAGAGGTCAAGCCTCCAGCCCTCCCGACTGGCTGGCGTCGGCTGTTGAACTGGGGCCTGCCGGCGCCAAACACGAGGTCAGAGCGCATCGATGCACGGCTCTGGCTGTCGTCGCGGTGGCGTCGGTACGGATCCCGCGAGCTGAGCCCCATATCCCACTGGCGAACCTCTGAGCAGGGCTTCCTGGACGGTGACCTCTTCGGCGGGCCCGAAGACTTCAACGTTGGCGTCTCTGCGGAGGCGGTAGAGCGCCGTTCGCTCATGCCGATCGGACACGAGAACCAGGGAGGCTGCACCTGGCTGTTCGACTCCTCGGACGCCAACCCCGTGGTGTGGATCGACCAGGACGAGTGCGGGCTGCGGCCAGAGCACGAGCGGATGAGCGAGACGCTGATGAACGCCCATCACATGGCCCTGAGCACCCAGCTTGAAGCCGAGCACGTTGAGATCGTCACCGCAGGATTGACGCCGCTGCCGTGGGAGCCGTGGCGCTGGCCGAATGACTCGACGCGCTTCTTCGTCGCGCCGGGCATGATCGCCGAAGTGACCGACTCCTGGCACGGAAGGTTCTCGATGTCGATCGGCACCGTGCACCGTAGCGTGTTACGCCCACTGAGCGGGCTCGGAATCCGGTGGATGCGGTTCGACGGCTGAGCCGACACCACCATGGACGCCAACTAACGGTGACATACCGCAGGTCCCAATATTGCCGCCTCTGATCTGCACATACTCCCCTGCCAACAGGAAGTCGACCCTGGAGCGGCCCGGTCCGGACGTCGCCACCGTGGTGATCCGGTCCGCGGACCTGCTGCGTGAGGGTCGTGTGCTTCTGCTGGGCCTCGCCGACCTCGCGGAGGTCGGCGACGCCACGGCCGCGTGGACCGGACGGGTCAACACCGTCACCGCCCGCACGGACCGTGTGGACGTCGACGCGTCGCTGATCCGGCCCGACGGCTGCGTCGCCTGGGCCTTGCCCACCGCGCTGGATCTGGACACCACCGCGCTGGTGTGTGCGCTCGGCACCTGGTTCGGCCACCCGGCGTGAGCGGCGCATTAACGGTCGTCTCAGATTCGCTCGGTACGAAGTCGGCATCAGATGAGCGAACTAACCCGTATGGAGGAAGCTAGTGATGGCAGTCAAGGCAGCGCCGCCCGGGGAGGCGCCGGCCGGTCGCTTGGCAGGCCGGTGGGTGCCATGGTTGGTGATCGGGTTGTGGGTGGCGCTGGCGGCGGTCATGGTGCCGCTGAGCGGGAAGTTGAGCTCGGTAACCACCGACAGAGCCGTGGACACCCTGCCGGCCAGCGCCGAGTCCACCAAGGTGGCGGCGCTGGAGGACAGCCTCCCCGGCGGTGAGGAGAACACGTTCGTCTTCGTGTACCACCGCGCCGGCGGCATGACCGACGCTGACCGCGCGTCGGTCGAGCGCCACCACAACACCCTTGCCAAGCGGTACCCGCCGAAGGCGACGGCGGCGGGCGGCGAGGACGGGGAGGGCGCACCGACGAGACCCTCCACCGACGGCAAGGCGATGATGTTCACCCTCGACCTGAGCACGACCTACGGCGCACCGGAGACCATCGTCGGCCCATTGCGTGAGGCTGCGAAGGACCGCCCTGCCGGCCTGGAACTCGACGTGACCGGACCCGCCGCAGTCGACGGCGACATGGACGCCGTCTTCGACGGCATCGACCTGCAGGTCTTCCTCACCACCGTCGTCGTCGTCACGCTCCTGCTGATCCTCACCTACCGCAGCCCGGTGTTGTGGTTCATCCCGCTCATGGCTGTGGGCGCGGCCGCACTGACCGCGATGGCGACCGTCTACCTGCTCGTCAAGGGCTTCGGCATCGTGATCAACGACCAGAACTCGGCGCTGCTGACGATCCTGGTATTCGGCGTCGGCACGGACTACGCGCTGTTGCTCATTGCCCGGTACCGGGAGACACTGCACCACCACGAGAACGTCCGGGTCGCGATGGTCCACGCGCTACGCGGCGCGGCGCCGGCCATCGTCGCGTCCGCGGCCACCGTGATCGCTGGCCTGCTCTGCCTGCTCGTCGCCGACCTGAACAGCACCAGCGGGTTGGGCCCGATCGGCGCGGCCGGCATCCTGTGCGCGCTGGTGGCCATGCTGACGCTGTTCCCGGCGGTGCTCGTGGTGCTCGGCAGGCGGATCTTCTGGCCGGCGATCCCGCGGTTCAACACGGCCCTCCAGGAGAAGCCGGGGCTGTGGGGACGGCTCGGCACCGCCATCAGTCGCCGCCGGTGGGTGGCGACGCTCGGCTCGCTCGGAGTCCTCGGCGTGCTCGCCATCGGGCTGGCGGGCAACACCGGCGCCCTGCGGGAGCAGGACCAGTTCCTGTCCGCGCCGGAGTCGGTCACCGGCTTCACCGTCCTCCGCCAGCACTTCCCGGAGCTCGGCGGCCAGCCGATGACGATCTTCACGCGGCCGGCGCACCAGGAGCGGGTGCTCGACATCGTCCAGGGCACTCGCGGTGTGGCCCTGGCCGTCCCGGGGCAGACCAGCGGAGGCTGGGCCGACATCTCCGTGTTCCCGGCCGACGCGCCGGACACCGCCGCGGAGTATGACACGATCAAGCGGGTGCGTACCGCCGTGCACGCGGTGAACGGGGCGGAGGCGATCGTCGGCGGGCCGAGCGCGGAGAACCTCGACACCGAGGTCACCACCACCCGCGACGAGAAGCTGGTGATCCCGCTGGTGCTCACCGTCGTCCTGATCGTCCTCGGGCTACTGCTCCGAACGATCGTGGCCCCTCTGGTCCTGATGGCGACCGTGATCGTCTCATTCGCCGCAGCCTTCGGCGGCAGCGTGTTCGTCTTCGACACGATCCTCGGGTTCAAGGGCGTCGACTATTCGGTGCCACTGCTGGCATTCCTGTTCCTGGTGGCGCTCGGCATCGACTACAACATTTTCCTGGCCAGCCGGGCCCGGGAGGAGACCGTACGCTTCGGCACCAGAGAGGGCATGCTCAAAGCCCTCTCCGCCACCGGTGGCGTCATCACCTCGGCAGGCCTGGTCCTAGCGGCCACGTTCGCGGTCCTCGCCTCACTTCCGCTGGTGATGCTGATCGAGGTCGGCTTCCTGGTCGCCTTCGGCGTGCTGCTCGACGCCTTGCTGGTGCGGTCGGTCCTGGTGCCCGCCCTCACCCTGCTGATCGGCCGGCGGATGTGGTGGCCGAGCCGGTTGTCCCGACCGGTGGAGCTGCCGGACGATCAACGGCCGCTCGTGGAGGGGCCCGCGCCGCAACGGTGAACGCGGCGGCACAGTCGAGATCCGGGACGGGCTCTTGCCCGTCCCGGATCTTTGTCATGGCCCGGCGGCCGTCACCGTGTCCGACGCCCTGGTCCTGCGCCGCCCGCTGCGGCGGGTCCTGGCACCGCGCGCCGTGGCGGCCCCGGCGCCGTGCCGCAGCGGGTCAGCGCGCCACCGTGTCCACCCCCGCGGTGAGCCGCGTGATCCGAGCGGGCGGGGCGGCGGCCGGAAGGATGATCCGCAGCAGCGCACCACCGCGTGCGGACCGGGCGACGGTGACCCGGCCGGCGTGGGCGTCGACGACCCGCTGCACGATCGACAGCCCCAGACCTGATCCCGGCAGCGCCCGGGCGCTCCCGGCACGGTAGAACCGGTCGAACACCCGCGGTACGTCGGCGGCGTCGATGCCCGGCCCGGCGTCGTCGACCTCGAGGACCGCCGACGCGCCCTCGGCACGGAGCCGGACCTGGACCGGCTGGTCAGCGGGGGACCACTTGCCGGCGTTGTCGATGAGGTTGAGCACCGCCCGCTGGAGCGCAGCGGGACGCCCGCTCACCCACACGGAGGTCACGTCGAGCGCGACCTCGATGTCGGGCACGCGGGAACGAGCCCGGGTCGCGGCGGCCACCACCACGTCGGCGACATCGAGTAGCTCGGTGCTCTCGTCGCTGACGTCGCCGCGCGCCAGGTCGGTCAGCTCGGCGGCAAGGGTGCTCAACTCGACCACCTGGGCGCCGAGATCGTTGAGCAGCCGGGTCCGGCTCTCCGCCGGCAGTGCGCTGTCCAGGGTGCCTCGCCGATCGAGCCGGATCAGCAGCTCAACGTTGAGGCGCAGGCTGGTGAGCGGGGTCTTGAGTTCGTGGGCGGCGTCCTCGGCGAGCAGCCGCTGGGCCCGCCGGGAGTCCCGGAGCGCGGCGAGCATGCCGTTGATTGACTGGATCAGCCGCCGGATCTCCCCGCCGCCCTCGTCCGGGATGTCGGCGTCGAGGTCCCGGGTCTGCGCGACACGAACCGCGGCGGCAGTCAGCCGGTCGATCGGCGCCAGCCCGGTCCGCGCCACGGTCCGCCCGACAAGGGCGCCCCCGGCCACGCAGAGCAGTCCGATCAGCAGCATGCCCAACCCGAATCGGTTGATCGGGCTGTCGTCGCTGTTGCGGGCCACCTGGACCGCGCCGTCGCCCGCCCGGAGCGTGTAGATGAGGTAGCCGTCGTCGTCGCTGTCGTTCGACTCCATCAGGTCGGCCGACGCGCCCTGCGCCACGCGCCCGGCGTGCCCGCTGACGGGGGGCAGCGCGGGTTGGCCGGCCGGCGTCCGGGTCGAACCGTCGGGCAGGATGACCCGCACCAGCCGACCGGATCCGGGATACGGCGGTAGCTGGACCTGCGCCAGACCGGTGTGCTCCACGGTCGTCGCCAGGACGCGGGAATCCGCGCGTAGCTGATTCTCGGCGTTGTCCTGCAGCTCCGAGTCCAGCAGCTCGCTGGCCACCTGGAAGGCCACGAACACGCTGACCGCGATGGCCGTCGCCGCGATCACCGTCAGCCTGGTCCGCAGGGACCGCCGGCGCCACCATCGAATCAGCCGACGCGGTTCCCGGCCGGCGGGCCTGCTCACGGAGGAGTCTCCCGCAGCGTGTACCCCAAGCCGCGCAGCGTGTAAATCAATCGCGGCTCACCCTCGGCCTCCATCTTGCGGCGCAGATAGCTCACGTACACCTGAAGGTTGTTGGCGGTGGTGCTCATGTCGAAGCCCCAGATCGCCTCGAACAGCGCGTCGCGGGTCAACACCCGGGTCGCGTTGCGCACGAGAACCTGTAGCAGGGAAAACTCGGTCCGGGTCAGATACAGCGGCCGCCCACCCCGCCACGCCTCGAACCTGTCGGGATCGACCCGGACGTCGGCGAACGACAGGATCTGCGACTCGTCGTCGCCCGGCGCGCGGCGGCGCAGCAGAGCCCGGACCCGGGCCAGCAACTCCTCGGTGGCGAACGGCTTGGGCAGGTAGTCGTCAGCGCCCGCGTCCAGCCCCGCGACCCGGTCGGAGACCTGATCCCGGGCGGTCAGCATCAGCACCGGCAGATCCCGACCCGCCGCCCGCAACCGCCGGCAGGTCTCCAACCCGCCGAGGCGGGGCATCATCACGTCGAGGATCAGCAGATCCGGCGCCGCGCCACCGATCCCGTCGAGCACGGCGAGACCGTTGGCGGCGGTGCTAGTGCCGTAACCCTCGACCTGAAGCACCCGCTCCAGCGACTCACGGATGGCCGCCTCGTCATCGGCGATCATGATCCGCACGCCGGCCCGCTCCCTCCAGTTGATGCTTTTGCGCTCATCCTCCCCGATCAACCTGAGGGCAGGATTAATACTGCAACGGCAGTAGGCGTGGGCGCTCCTTGGTAGCCCTTATCGGCGAAGGTAATCACGTCTGCCCCGCTCAGCGTCTCGATGATGCCGTGGGTTCGTGCTGCGGTCAGGTCATGGACCGAACCGGGCAGCGCCGGTGAAGCCCAGACGAGCCGGCCAGCGGCATCGGCGATGACCTGCACGTTCACGCCGTGGTGCTTGTGTTTCCCGGAGTAGTACTGCTTCTGGTCGGCGACCCGGTCGATCGGAACCAGGGTGCCGTCGAGGATCGCGCACGCCAGTCGGCGGATCCGTCCCATGGCGGTGGCCAGGTCATCGGCGGCCGTCGCGAGCAGGGCTATCGCTTCCTGGACGTAGCGCCAGGCGGTGGCGACGCCGATCTGGAAGCCGGCCGCGAGTCGGGTGTAGGTGTCGCCATTGCGCAGGTGGGCCAAGGCGAGCAGCGCCTGCCGGCCGGGTTCGAGGCGCCGCCATCGGGATCGGCGCTGCTTACGGTGGTCGCGGATACGTTCGGCGAGGTGGTTCAGGGTGCGGCTGGACAACGGAATCGTGGCGGGGTAGGACAGCATGGCGAGGCTCCCGGTCGGGGCTTCGAGTCTTGGTCGACAGCTGTCCTACCTGGAGCCTCGCATGAGTACGGCGGTGAATGTCTTACCGATCCTCGTCCTGCCATCTGCTGCGGCAGCGTCTCGGGATGCCCAACGCCGAACCTGCAGGTGTTCTAAGTCCGTTGACTGATGTGGGTCAATGGGCCGACGCCCGCTGCAGGTTCGTCATCTGAGATACCGATCCCACGGGCAACGTCCTGAGCGGGCCCTTCAGGGTGACCTCTTCGGCGCGCCCGAAGGCGTCAGCGTTGGCGCCTCGCGGCGGCAGCAGAACGGTGTCCGCACATGCCGAGATGAGTGCGCCCCAGTGGGAGCGGGCTGCACATCGTCGCTATGGTCGGTGTCGTGGAGACACTGGGCCGACTTGCCGGAGTCACGGTCGACTGCCGGGATCCGCAGCGACTGGCTGACTTCTGGTCCGTGGTGCTTGGAGGACGCGTGACGGAGTCTCTTCCCGGCTGGCGGCGCGTCACTGTCGCCGGGGGCGGCCCGGTGCTGACATTCCAGCCGGTCCCGGAGCCCAAGGCCGGCAAGACGCGACTACACCTCGACATCGCCGTTACCGACGTTGACGAAGCGGTCGATCGGGTCGGGATGTTGGGCGGGCGGTGGACAGGTGAACGGCATGACTACCAAGAGGGCGCAGTCCTCGTCATGACCGACCCGGAGGACAACGAGTTCTGCGTCGTGCAGTACTACCGGGTGTGATCTGGTTAGGCTTTCGACCGAGCATCAGAGACCTGCTGATGCGTCGTACGCACCGTCGTCGTTGCACACTGATCACAAGCGGCCGCGAGAGCGTGGAGCCGTCGACACACTCTTCTGCCGCTGACAAGGCGCGGCGATCGTGGACGTCCTTCCCGATCGACCAATGCGGCTGCGGGAGCCAGTACGGGCGCCACCAAGGTACTGGCGCCGGCAATTCACGATCGGTCGACGGTCCGGTGCGAGCCCGGTTTGAGGGGAGCGCGTTGGGAGCAGCGGGGTGCCCTGAACGGCCTTGAACTACGTCCAACGGTCCCGAATGGCGCTCAACTGCACCCACCCCTAGCTGTGGCTTCTCGTTTTCGCAGGTCAGAGGCGGTGCGGCGTCCTGTTTCACAGCGGAGTGCTCTGCGGTTCTGCGCAGCAGTCGACAGCGTTCTATGTTGCCTGGCAGAGGAGTGTGCGCAGGTCAAGGCGGTAAGGAACCGTTGGTTGGCCCGGCCTTGCAACTGGGAGCAGGTTGAGTGCAGGTTGGCGAAGAGTTCTCCGCGCCCGAAGTGCGCACCGATGCCGGACAGGGACGAGGCGCTTTGACCTGCGGTGATGGAGATCGAGCGGTGCGGCGTGACCTCCCAGTAGAGGTCGAAGTGGTCAGGCGTGTTGCTCCAGGATGGCCGTCGTCGGCCGGCGTCTCGGGTCGCCCAACGCCATGCCTGTAGGTCTGCTGTGGATCGACGTGGAGCATCGCAGGCGAACCTGCTGGAGTTCGCCACGGTTCCGTCATCTGAGACGCCGATCCCACGGGCAGCGCCGTGACCAGGCCCTTCAGTCTGGAGACCTCTTCGGAGTGCCCGAAGATATCGGCATGGCGCTTCGGTTATCCAGCCGGACAACCTTGGCTCATGCCGATGAGCGGATGGCGGAACTGTCCGTTCGACCGCGAGCACACACAAGCAGCGAACAGGACCGGGGGGAGCGCAGGCTGGAGGAAGCAGGGTGCACGGAACGTCCTTGAACCGCATCCAACGGTGTCGAACATCCCTCAACGGCACCCGCCCCTACCCGCGGCTCCACGTCCGCTTCAGGTCAAGCGGGTCAGGCGTTCTGTTTCACCGCAGGCCGCCGAGATCGCGGGAGCGGTGGGAGACCGCGACTTCGCGGCGACCGGCCGGGACCCGGTCAGGCCGGGAGCCGGGTAGTCTACTCACTGTGACCAATGCCCGCCGGGGTCTGCTGCTGATCGTTCTCCTTGGGATAGCAGGCATCATCGCCGCCGGGTATGTCAGGTTGGTTGAGCATCCTGAGCATGTCGGACCCATCCAGGCCCTCACGGCGCTGCTGGCGGTAGCCGTGCCGGCCATTCCCATGCTGTGGCGCAGGTTCGTGCACCGGCCGGACCCTGCGCCGGAGTTGATCGATCGCACCGTCGACCGGTTGGCCGATCAAATCCGTGGGGGAGTCGAGTCTGATCTGGAACAGCGGGGGTTGCGTGTCCTGCCACCCATACCGCTTCGCTGGGAGTGGTCCGAGCGCGGTCTTGGCGCATCACGGGACGCAGCCGTCAATCCGACGTGGACGGAACATCGGGCGGTTCCGCTGCCGGGGATGCGCGCAATCGGTCTGGGTGAGATTGACAGCGGAAGTCTGGCGGATCTAATCCAGGTCTATGGCGGTGTGGCGTCCGGGCGGGTGGTGTTGCTCGGCGACGCCGGGGCGGGCAAGACCAGCGCTGCGTTGCAGCTGGTGCTCAGCGCGCTGAACCACCGCCGCTCGCTCGATCCGGTCGACCAGGCCCGCACGCCCGTGCCGGTGATGCTGCGGCTCCACGACTGGAATCCGGGCCAGCTAGATTTCCTTTCCTGGGCCACGTCCCAGCTGCTGCACACCTATTCCTTCCTGCGATCAACGGATTTCGGGCCGGGCGTCGTCCGCGAGATGCTGGCCGCTGGCCGCGTTTCCTTCGTCCTCGACAGCCTCGATGCGGTACCGCCGCGGTTGCGCCCAGCGGTCCTGCAGAAGCTGAACGCGCTGACAGCGCAGCGCATGGTGCTACTCAGCCGCGGCGACGAGATGGGCGACGCCGCTGCTCGGCGGGGCCTGTTGATCGGAGCGGCAACCCTTGAGCTCATGCCGCACACGGCGGCGCAGGCCGCCGATTATCTGGAGCGCTTCCCCGGCCCGCCGACACCCACCTGGCGACGCCTGCTTCGGCGCCTGCGCGGCGGATCTCGCGACGGCTTCATCAAGGCACTGGAGAACCCCTTGATGCTCAGCCTGGTTCGCGACCTGCAGGGGCGCGAGGACCGGCTCGGCGAGCTGCTCGATCCACGCCGTCGGCGTAGCCGCAAAGCAGCCGAGGAGTACCTGCTCGATACCATTCTGCTCAACGCCTACGGCCAGCATCCCAACACCGACGGCCCACTGCCGCGTTACACGGTCGACCAGGCACGCCGTTGGCTCGGCCGGCTCGCCTGGCGGCTCGACGAGACCGACGATCGCGACGTGGCCTGGTGGCGCGTTTACCGTTGGCTACCCTCCTTCGTTCAGCTCGTCATGACGTTCACCGTCTCAGGGGTGATCGGCACCATCGTCTCGGGGTTGCTCCTCGTGACCGGCGATGAAGCCACCACCCCCATCGCGTCGGGCATCGTCTTCGGGCTCCTCATTGGCATGCCTGCTGGGCTACTCACGCATCAGGGCGGCGACCTGATGTTCGGTAGCACCTCCGACGAGCCTCGCGCGTGGGCCTTCAACCGGCTGCGCTCGGTGGCCGCCCCGAGTGCCGTCCTGGGGTGGTTGATGCTGGCCGGTGCGGAGTTCGCGCTCATACGGCTGCGGTTCACCTACTTTCCCGAGCCCGGAGAAGACGCGCCCAGTCCGATCCACACGCTGGTGGTTAGCGTGGCCTTCACTTTGACACTGATGCTCGTCTATGCCGGAGCCCGGCCTACCGGCACCGACCGGAGCACCGCAGATCCGTGGACCTGTTGGAAGCGTGATCTCGGCTGCGGCTTGCTGATCGGTGCGGTGCTCGGACTGGGCGGCATCCTCGTCCTCTCCGCCGGAGTGCCCTCGGCGCGCGGAATCGCCTTCAATCTGGCGTTCGGCCTGGGATTCGGTGTCACGGTGTCTCGGGTATGGCGGGCGCTCCTCGTCTTCGTCTGGCTGCGCGTCCAGGGCGATGGTCCGCTGCGGATGATGCACTTCCTCGAAGACGCCCGGGCCAGACATGTCCTGCGCACCGTCGGCCCGCGATACCAGTTCCGGCACGCACGCCTGCAAGACCGCCTCGCCATGCAAGCCGCCCCCGAATAGTGATCTACAGCCCGGCGTGAAGGGTTCGCGCCGCGGATTACCGCCGGGCCGAGCGGACCGGTTCGGCAAGCGGTCGGCCGCCGCGAAAGACCGCGAGTGGTTGGCCGCCCACGCGCTCGCGCCGATCTCGGGTGTGGCTCCGCATGTTGTACGGGGGCGTCCGCTCATGGTCGAGGAGCGAAGCTGTCCCGTTCAGATGCTCGAAAAATGCCTAGCCGTTGGGAGTCAGCCGCCATTTAAACGTCACCGAGCAGCAGGCGGGCACCTCGGCGGACTGCCCAGCCCGCTGCCCGGTTCGGACGCCCGATTGGGCGATGCCCTACCGGGCGGCGGCGAGCGTCAGGCGGAGAGTTCGGCCCAAATCAGCGTGGCCAGTTCCGTGGGCTGAGAAAAGAAAGGCGAGTGCGAGGAGTTCATCCGCAGCACCCGTTCGGCCCGCTTGGCCATGAGTTCCTGGGCGAAGGGCGGGAGGGCGTTGTCCGCCTCGCAGACGATGTAGGTGCTGGGAATTGTGTGCCACGCCGCCTGGGTTAGCGGCTGCTGCGTCGATGCCCAGGCATGGAGTCCGAGTCGCCCAACGGCCTGTTCGGCGATCTCCGGATCGGCGTCGCCGTAGAAGACCTCTCAGGGCTGCGACGCCTTGAGGTAACCCTTGCCCTTCAGCTCGGCCCGCTCGTGCACCTCCCACCACAGCATGTCGAGCGCGGCGGCGACGACGCGGACCGTTTCCACGTCGAGGAGGCGTGGCGGCCCGTAACCGCCCTCCTCGCCGATGTCGTCGCCGCCAAGGACGGCCGCAGCGGCCGGGTCGTCCACCTCCCTGGCTTTGCCGGCCAGCAGGTAGTGCAGGGCGTGCCAGGACTTGTGCAGATCCAGCTCGGGATCGGGCATCTCTGCGTCTTCATCGTCAAGGTCGCCGAAGAGCAGCAAACTTACGGTCGCCGGCTCCGTCTCGCCGCCCGTGCGTACTCCTCGGCGCGATCGTGGTCGAGCCCGGCAGCGGTCCAGGCCTCCCGTGCGAGGTGCCGGTGCAGCCGTGGAAGCCGGTCGTCGGCGGGCCGGCCGGCGCGTGGCAGCATGACGTGGTGGCCTCCGCGGAGGGCGTCGCCGATCTCAGGCTCGCCGCCGATCGGTTGCTACGCAGTGTCATCCCACCTGGATCGAACCGGCTCCCGTCGTGCCGACCAAAGCAGGAATGGATGGATTCCGCCTCGTCGCCGGGATCGGGGGGCGTGGGGGCGAGCAAGTTGTAGTACCGGTCGCCGGATGCGCCGATCCAGCGCGGTCGGCACATCCGGCAACCGGCAAGAGCACCGACTCAGCTCTCGATCATCCGAGAACCCGCTCTTGACCTGCTGCTTTGTGATGGAGCTGAGGGGATTTGAACCCCTAACCTTCTGCAGCGCTCAGAAGCCCTGTGCGATGTAGGCCGCGAAGTCGACCGGGGGCGGCGGGACGGTCGCGTCGGGGCACGTGGGGTCGGGGAAGTCGATGCGCGGCGCTAGCACCGGCCATTGCAAGAGGTAGTACACGGTCCGGCCGGTGCTGTCGATGGCCTGCCGCAGCGTGCGGGCCGCGGCCGGGTCGTTGAAAAACACCTCGCCGATCGTCCAGCCCTGATTGGTGTAGCCGTACTGGTTCATCATGTTGTGTGCGGTGGTGAACATATCGCCCTCGTCGACGAGCACGTTACGACGGTAGAAATGGAAGTCGAACAGGTACGGCGGGTTGTTCCCGTAGACCTGGGGGATATACGCGATCCGGCCGGGGACGCCGATGGCGGAGAACCCGCATGTGTCTTTCTTGCCGAAGGCGTCGGTGTAGTCGGTCCACAGCCGCTGCGTGTAGGCGAGTAGGAGCGGCTGGGTGCTCGTCGGCACCGCCTCGTTGCATAGGTCGATCCGGTAATGGATGCCGGCGCCGGCGATGATCGGGCGCAGGTTGGCGATCAAATTCCAGTTCTCCTGGTAGATGTCCTCGTTCCAGCTCGACCAGTTGTAGGCGGCGTTCTCGCCGATAGGCATGAACGTCACCTGGATCTCGGCGAAGGTGGCGTCGACGATCGCGCGCAGCAGGTCGGTCAGGTTCTGCCGGTTCGAGGTGGAGATGTTGCCGCCGGTCGAGTCCATGGAGGTACCGGTGTCCGGGCGGCGTCGGTGGATGATATGCACCCGCAGTCGATGCTGACCGGCGGCGCGCATCGCGGCGAGCTGGCTGCGGATCACGTCCGGGGCGTTGTGGAACGAGTTGACGACGCCGTACGGTTCCCGGTTGCAGCCGTCGATTCGGTACCAGCCGTAGTTGGACCCGCCCCGGGCCTGCGCCCCGGTCGTCGCTGCCGAGGCGCGGCCTGCCGGCCAGCCAACGAGCCCGGCCGCGCCGACCGCCGCCGCCGATCCCAACAACACCCTGCGACGCATCGCGCCACCCCTTCCGCTCGTCGCCTCGAACCGAACCGGTGGCGACCCAGGTGAGTAACCAGCCGACCAGTCATCCGGTTGTCCGCCGACGCGGAGGAGGATGGCCGCCGTGATCGTTTTTCCGACCAAGGTATAGCGAAGTGCCCACTGTTGTCCGACCCGTGCCTGGTGCTTCAGGCCTTCCCCTGCATCGCGGGCGAGCCTGCTGGAGTCCGTCACGGTTCCGTCATCTGAGACGCCGATCCCACGGGCAGCGCCGTGACCAGGCCCTTCAGTCTGGAGACCTCTTCGGAGTGCCCGAAGGCGTCAGCGCTGGCTTCCCGCGGAGTTCGGTAGGGCGGCGTCCGCTCATGGCCGATGAGAGCGAACTGATCAGGCCGCGGCGGCTCATCGCTTAAGCCGACTGCCACGAGTCACCCACTACAACCCGGACGGCCCGGGATACTCAACGCCGCCGGGGTTGCAGGGCGGCCGTTACGGTGTGGCGAGCGCCTCCGTCGGTGCTAGCCGGGCCGCCCGGATCGCCGGGTACAGCCCGGCCAGGCCGCCGATGACGACGGTAGCGACCAGGCCGCCCGCGGTCGCCCAGGCCGGCACGACCGCCGGCCAGTCCTGGTACGCGGCGTACCCGGCGGTTACTCCGATGCCCAGCAGCACCCCGCCCGCGCCGCCGAGCGCGGACACCAGCAGCGACTCGGCCAGGAACTGGAGTCGGATCTGCCCTTGGTTCGCGCCGAGCGCGCGGCGTAGCCCGATCTCGGCGCGGCGTTCCAGCACCGAAATGATCATCGTGTTGGCCACCCCGACACCGCCGACCAGCAGGGCCACCGCGCCCAGCCCGAGCAGCAGCCCGTTGAGGGCGGCGTCGGCGGCCTCCTTGGCGCTGAGCGTGTCGGACGGTCGAGAGACCGTGACCTCGCCGGGTGCCCGGGGATTGGCGGTGGCGGCCAGGACTCCGCTCACGGCGACCACCTGGCTCTCCAACGAGCGGGTGTAGACGGTGGTTGGGTGTCCGTCGAAGCGGAACCGCTCGGCCGCGATCTCCCAGCCCATCAGTACGGCGGAGTCGAGTTCGGGGGCGAGGTCCACTGGGTTCAGGATGCCGACCACGGTGAACCGACCGCCGCCGACCAGGATTTCGGTTGCCGTGTTGGCTCGACCGATGCCGAGCCGTTGGGCCGCAGACGCGCCGAGTACCACTGCGGGGTACCGGCCGGTGAGGCCGTTCAGCCAGGCGCCGCTGCGGACGGTCGCGCCGACGGTCGACGGCAGCGTCACCCGGGCGGCGAAGGCGGACAGTCCGTTGGTCACCTCCACCGGGATCCGGTCGGTCCGGTACACCTTCACGTTGGAAATCATGCCGACCGCGGAGGTGGCGGTGACTGGACCGATACGCCCGATCATTGCTTCCGACTCTGGGGGCAGGTCCGCGGTCTGGCCGTTGAGGGTGTGTCCGGGCGAGACGGTCAGCAGGTTCGTGCCGAGCGCGGCGAGCCGGCGATCGAGTTCCTCGTGCGAGGACGACGAGATGCCCACCACGGCGATCATCGCGGCGATACCGATCGCGATGCCGAGCGCGGACAGCAGTGCGCGGGTCGGCCGTGTTCGCAGGCCGGCCGCGCCGATCCGGAACACGTCGCGGGTCGCGAGCCGAGCCGGAAGCAGCTCGGAACTGGTCATGGTTGCGGTGCTCACCGGTTCACCTCCGGGTCGTGGCGGGCGGACACGTGGTCGGCGATCACGCGGCCGTCACACATTTGCACCTGCCGGTCCAGGCTCGCCGCGAGGTCGCGGTCGTGGGTGATGACAACGACGGTGGTTCCGGCGGAGCGCAGCGCGCGCAGCACGTCGATGACGCCCTCGCCGGCGGCTGAGTCGAGGTTGCCGGTCGGCTCGTCGGCGAGTAGCAGCGCCGGATCGCCGACCACCGCACGTGCGATGGCCACCCGCTGCCGCTCCCCGCCGGACAGCTCGTGCGGCTCGTGGTCGAGCCGGTGGCCGAGCCCGACCCACTCCAGCACCGACCGCGCCCGGCGGCGGCGGTCGGCCCGCCGCACGCCGGCGTAGAGCAGACCGTCGGCCACGTTGTCGAGCGCCGGCGCGCCGCCGGCCAGGTGGAATTGCTGGAATACGAAGCCGATCCGCCTCGCCCGCAGCGCAGAGAGCTGCCGGTCGGACAACAGCGAGACGTCGTGCCCGTCGATGACCACGCGGCCGGCGGTGGGCCGGTCCAGGGTGCCGAGGATGTGCAGCATGGTGGACTTGCCGGAGCCGGAGGGGCCCACCACCGCAGTCAGCTCGCCGGTCCGGATGCTGAGGGTCACGCCGGCGAGGGCGTGGACGCCACCGGGGTACACCTTCGTGACGTCGGTCAGCTCGATCATGCCGGCATTCCCACCGTCATGCCGGCGCTCAGCCCGTCTCCGCTGATCTCGACCCGGCCGGCGGCGAAAAGCCCCGTCTCCACCCGCACGTAACGGGTGGTGCCGCCCTCGATCGCCTCGACGCCGTAGCCGCCTTCGGCGAGCGCCACCAGCGCCGCGATCGGTACCGTCAAGACGTCCTCGCGCTCGGCGGCGGTGAACACCACGTTGACCACCGCGGCCTCGACGCCCACGGCGGCCCTCGGATCGTTCAGCGCGACGAGGGTCTCGACCTTCGTCTCGGGCTGGCCGTCGGGGGTGTTCGCCGGCTGGATCACCGTGTATACACGGTCGATCCGACCCGGCACCTGCTTCCCGTCTGGCAGCCGGATCTGCACGTCGGCACCCTTGCGGGCCAGCCGCTGGTCGGCGACGTCCAGCCGGACGGTCACCCGCCGGGTTGTCCCGGTGTACCTCAGCACATCCTGCCCGTCGCCCGTGGCCCCGTTCACGCTCGCCGTGACGCTGTCCACCCGCACCGGGCCGGCGGCGAACAGCACCCGTCCCGGTTCCACCCTGCTGGTCTGGGTGATGCCCAGGTCCTTCTGCCAGCGCCGTACCGCCGTCCTGGTCGACGCCGTGAACCGGTCATCGACGGTGAACCCGACGTAGCCGAGCGCCCGCAGGTTGGCCTCCAACTGGCGCACGTCTGGGCCACGGGTACCGGTACTGAGCGGCCGGTACGCGACCACGTCGCCGTACATCAGCACAATTGGGTCGTTGTCCACCCGGTACAGCGGCTGTCCCCGGGTGATGACGTCGCCGGCCAGCGGTACCTCCGTGACGGTCCCCGGGATCCGCCCGGGTAGCCCGATCGGCGTGCCGTAGCCCAGGTCGCCGGCCACCTCGTTGGTGTCCTGCATCGTCTCCCGCGTCACCTGTGCCGTGCCCGCTGGCAGGTTCGCCGCCGACGGCGCCTCTGGCCTGCGGCCGCCGAGGCCCACGGCGACCACGGCCATCGCGCCCATGAGCACGACCGCGCCGACGACTGCGGCGGCCCGGCCCCGCGCCCGTCGCCGCACCGCCCGCCGGCCGGGCGCCGAATCGGTCGTCTCGCTCACCTGGTGGGCCCTCCGTTGGGGTGGCGGCTCGCCATCACGGCGTCACAGGCCGTCTTTGCCGCCGGATACTGCGGGTCATTCTCGATCGACTTGTTGAGGTCGACGTTCCCGTTGGCTCCGGGGTCGGGGAAGTGCTCTACCCCGTGCTGACGCATGCATTGGGAGTGCTGGCGCAGCGCCTCGGTCTTGTCCGCCGCCGGCGCACCGCCGTTGCCGCCGCCCTGGTACTGGCCGCACGCCGCCTGTGCCTTGTCCTGGGTGGCCCGGTCAATCCCCCTCGGGAGGTCGAATTCGACGTTATCGCCGTTGAAGACCGGGTCTGACATGGGTACTCCGTGCTCGCGCATGCACTGCGCGTACTTGAACTGCCGGTCTCGGGCGCTCAGGCTGGGCGTGGGGCTCGTGGTGGCCTTCGGCTGGCCGGAGCCATCCACCGACGCCACGCCTTTGTCGGGGGTCGTACCGCAGCCGACCGCGAGTATCAACATCAGCGGCATGGCGCTTACGATCGGCAACCATTTCCTCATCGGTTTCTCCCTCTTTTCGGTAACCGGTTCGCTGGCAACCACTTTTGCCCGGGTACAGGAGAGCAGGGGTGCCGTGACGCTGCGGTGACCTGGGTTGTCACGCCGATGTCACATGGGCTGGGGGAGACTGGGACGATGCGGGTGCTGCTGATCGAGGACGAAGCGCTGCTGGCCCAGCGGGTCGCCGAGGGCCTGCGCGACCGGGGCTTCGCCGTCGATGTCGCGCCGGATGGCATCGACGGCCTACACAAGGCCGGAGCCAACCGGTACGACGTCGTGGTGCTCGACCGCGACCTGCCGCTTCTTCACGGCGACCAGGTGTGCACCGCGCTGACGGCGGGCGACGGCGGCGCGCGGATCCTCATGCTCACCGCCGCCGGCGAGGCGGCCGACAGGGTCGCCGGCCTGACTCTGGGCGCCGACGACTACCTGCCCAAGCCGTTCGTCTTCGACGAGCTGGTGCTGCGGATCCGGGCGCTGGGGCGCCGCGCCAACAACGCACCGCGGGTCCTCCAGCGCGCCGGCCTGACCTTCGACACCCCCCGCCGCGTGGTCACGCGCGACGGCCGGTTCATCCCGCTGACCACAAAGGAGCTGGCGGTGCTGGAGATCCTGATGACGGCCGGAGGCGCCGTGGTGAGCTCCGAGGACCTCCTGGAGCGGGCCTGGGACGAGCATGCGGACCCGTTCACCACGGCGGTCCGGGTCACCATCGGCCGGCTGCGCCGCAAGCTCGGCGAGCCGAGGCTGATCGAGACGGTCGTCGGCGCGGGGTACCGGCTGTGAGCGCCCAGACCCGCCGGTGGCACCCGTCGATCCGGCTGCGGCTCACGCTCACGTACGCGGTGATGCTGGTCGTAGTCTGCGCGGCGCTGCTCGCACTCAACTACGCCATGCTCTACCACAGCCTGTACACGGAGATCGGACCACCCGCGAACGTGCAGGTGGAGTCCGGGACCACGCCGGGCGAGGAGACGCAGGAGCGCGTCGTGAAGGTCAAACGGCAGGCCATGGCCGAGTTGCGCGCCAGCACGCTGCTGGACACCGCCGGTACCTCGGCCATCGCGCTAGCGGTCATCGCCGTGTTCGGCCTCGGCGCGTCCTGGCTGCTGGCCGGCCGCATGCTGCGGCCGCTGCAGAAGCTCACCGCCACCACGCGTCGGATCTCTCAGGACCGGCTCCACGAGCGCATCGCGCTCACCGGACCGAACGACGAGCTCAAGGAGTTGGCCGACACGTTCGATGACATGGTGGCGCGGTTGGAAGACTCCTTCGCCAGCCAGCGCCGGTTCGCCGCCGACGCCGCACACGAGCTGCGCACCCCGCTCGCCATCGTCCGCACCGGCACCGAGGTGCTGCGCACCAAACGGCACAGCACGATCGAGCAGTGGGAGGCTATGGCGGACCACACGCTGACCGCCACCGGCCGAGCCGAACGGCTGCTGGACGGTCTGCTGGCGCTGGCCCGCAGCGACCGCGGCGCGCTCGTTCACGAGGCACACGACCTGGCGGCCACCGCGGCCATCGCGCTGGGCGAGGCGGACCAAACGGCCGAGGCCGCCGACGTGACGATCACCAGCGATCTGCGCTCGGCGCCGGTCGACGGCGATCCGGTCCTGCTGGACCGGCTGGTGCGAAACCTCGTGGACAACGCGATCCGGCACAACCGCCGGGGTGGCTGGATCGAAATGACCACCCGCCATAGGCCCGACGGTGCGCTCGTCGTGGTACGCAACAGCGGCGAACCGATCCCGCCGGCCGAGATCGACCGGCTGTTCGAGCCGTTCCAGCGACTCGACCCGAATCGCGTCACGGGAGCCGGATCCAGCGGCCTGGGCCTGGCCATCGTGCGGTCGATCGTCCACGCACACCGCGGCACCGTCGTGGCCATGCCGGAGCCCTCCGGCGGCCTCACGATCACCGTGACCCTACCCGTGACCCCGCCCCGATCGGACGCGGATCGAACTCGCACGCACATGACGCCCGATGAGCAAGATGGGCTCGTGCCTTTCGTCGCCGTCGCGCCACAGCCGCTCCCGTGAGTCAGGAAACTTGCTATGGTCGGCCACAGCTGTGCATCCGCTCATGCCGCCGATCGGGTGTCACAGTTCGTCACGAGCAGTCCGTGCAGCGAACACCCGGCCCTGCCGATGAGCGGGGGTGTCATCGATGGCCTGCTCGCCAGGCTTGCCGTCCTGGCGTAAAGGCGTGCCGCTAGACCCTCGGGTTCGTGCGCGACACTAGGCATCGTGGATCAACCGCTGAAGGTGCTGTGGTCGCGGCTTCTGCACCTGCGTTCGAGCGCGGTGGCGCTGGCGGCGGCGTCCGGTGCCCTTGTCGTAGCGGAGCGGCACTCGCGTCTGGTTCGACTGGACCCCCAGACCGGAGCGCCGTTGTGGGAGCAGGGCGTCGAGGACTGCTGGGGCACTACCGTCATCGCGGGGGACCGCTGTCTCTATCTGAGTCAGGCTGGCGTCCTGCATTGTTTCGACTTGCACAGCGGGCAGCGGACGTGGTCGACACCGAAGCTGCGCCTGTGCCACCACATCAGTGTTTGTGGATCTGTCGCTTTCCTGGGCGGGTGGCGCGGCTACCGTCCGCTGATACGGGTGGATCTGGCGAACGGCGAGCTTCTTCCGGGCCAGTTCCCGGGACCCGCGCCGGACAGCAGCTTGGCCTGGCCGCTGCCCATACGGCTGGACCTGGAGCGGGGCTGCGCGACCGATGCGATCCTCATCGCGACTGCCAGTGAGGCGGCACTGCTGCTGTTGGACGCTCGGACCGGCGCTACCAGAGGTCAGTGGTCGCTGCCGGCGCCGGTGCGCTTTCCCGACTCCGGCATCGCCTTCAGCGCCAGCGAAGACGGCCGCATCGTCTTTCTCAGCGGCAGGCGCACCGTCATGGCCCTGCACCCAGCCAGCGGCGTGGAGATCCTGTGGCGGCACGAGCGTGACCTCCCATCGCTGCCGCCGATCCTCACCGGTCGAACGCTGTGGCTGGCCGAAGACACTGGCGTCACGATCATCGATCTCGACCGCAGTGCCCGCACAGAGGTGACGCACCTCCCGCGTGGTGCTACCAGTGAGGGTGTCCCCGTCTTCGGAGGTGCGCTTTTCTCCCGTGCCGGTAACCAACTCATCGTGGTGAACCGGGCCGGGGAGATCGCCGCTTGCGTGCGACTGCCAGCACGCATCGACCGGCTACTTCCCGACGGTCGATCCCTGGTACACGCCATCGGCAAAGGCCACCTCACCACGATCGACATCTCGAACACGCCGACGTGAGCTCGACCGATGCGGCTGCGGGAGCCAGCGCTGAACTGCGTCCAACGGCATCGAACGGGGCTCAACTGCACCCATCCCTGCCTGCGGCTCCACATTTGCGCAGACCAGAGTGGGTAAGGCGTCCTGTTTCCCGAGGAGTGCTCCGCAGCTCTGCGATTTAGTCGAATGTCCTATGTCGCCTGGCAGGGGGTGTGCGCAGGTCAAGGCGGTAAGGAGCCGCTGGTTGGCCTGGCCTTGCAACTGGGAGCAAATTGGGTGCAGGTTGGCGAAGTGGTCACCGCCCGGAGCGGCACTGGCGCCGTCTTCGCCACCCTGTGCGAGGCGGTCACCGTGCGGGAGTTCCGGGAGATGGTGTCGCGGTTGCCGCGCGACGACGACGGTGCTGTCGGCCCCGTCCCGCCGGAACCGTTCACGCGCTTAACCCACGGCGCAGAGCGTGGTCTGCGGCGAGCGACCCGATGTCTCTGGTCGGGAAATTCCTCTACGCAATGAATGTGCGACCGCAAAAATAGCCCCTGGTGATCGTTTTAGGCGAAAATCCGCCGCTGCACCAGGGGGATGATCGGACGATTTTCGTCATCCCTCGTCTGATCACCCGCTAGCCCTTCGGGTCGACTCTAGTCAATGATCTTCCGCGCCAGGCATTGAGTCCTATGCTCGTTCCATTGTGAAGTCCTGGGGGGGATCATGATCAATGTAGCCGACTGCGGCGTGTCCGTCCTGTGTGGAGCAATGTGCGCGTCCTGAGATGGGAAACTCGACGCTGATCCATCGCTTCGGTGATGCCACTACCGCCCGGCCCAACCATCCCGCCGTGCTCGGTGACACCGGCCCGCTCGACTACACCGGCCTGGCCGGCCTGGCCGGCGGCCACGCCGAGCTGCTGGCCGGGGCCGGCGTTCAACCCGGCGACCGGGTCGGACTGTTGACCACACACGGCGCCGGCACCATCGCCGCGATGCTGGGCACCCTCGCCGCAGGCGCCGCCTACGTGCCGCTCGACCCGGGCTTCCCGGAGCAGCGACTGCGCCAGCTCGTCGACGGCGCCGACGTTACCGTGCTGCTCAGCGGGGGCGAGCACACCGAGCTGGCCCGCCGGCTCGCCACCGACCGGCCCGGCACGCGGGTCGTCCCCGCCGTCGACGTGCGGCCGGCGCCGCTGCGGCCGGTGTCGGTGGACCCGGACGCCCTCGCGTACGTGCTGTTCACCTCCGGCTCCACCGGCCGGCCCAAGGCGGTCGGGCAGACACACCGCAACCTGCTGCACGTGGTGGACAACCAGATCGCCACCCTCGACCTGCGTCCGGACGACCGGCTCAGCCTGCTCGCCTCGTTCAGCTTCGACGCGGCCATCCCCGACCTCTACCCGGCGTTGCTCACCGGCGCCGCCGTCGTCCCGGTCGACCTGCGCCGCCACGGGCTGGCGTACGCCGTCGAGCAACTAACCCGGCACGGCGTCACCGTCTACCACTCCACCCCGACGGTCTTCCGGTACCTGCTGGACACTCCCGGCGTCGACCGGCTCGACCGGGTCCGGGTGGTGCTGCTCGGTGGCGAACAGGCCAGCTACGCCGACGCCGCCCGCGCCCAGGGTCACTTCGCCCGGAGTTGCGTGCTCGTCAACGGCTACGGTGCCACCGAGATGACCTTCGCGGCCCGGTCCGCGTTGCCGCTGGCCGACGTCGACAGTACGGCCACCGGGCCGCTGCCGATCGGCACCGCCCTGCCCGGGTACGCGCTGCGGCTGACACCGGACGGCGAGATCGTGGTGCGCGGCCGGCACCTCGCCCCCGGTTACCTCGACCAGGTCAGCGACCGGTTCGGGCTGGACCCCGACGGGGTGCCGGCGTACCGCACCGGCGATCTCGGCGAGCTGCTGCCCACCGGCGAGCTGCGCTGCCTCGGCCGCCTCGACCGGCAGGTCAAGGTGCGCGGGTTCCGGGTCGAGCTGACCGAGATCGAGTCGGTGCTCGCCGCCGAGCCGAGCGTCGCCGAGGTGCGTGCCATCGCCCGCGATGGCGAGCTGCTGGCGTACGTCCGGTCGACCGGGACACCGGTGGACCCGGCCGCGCTGCGGGCCGCCCTGGCCCGGCAACTACCCGAGTACGCATTGCCCCGCGCCGTCGTGCCGCTCGCCGAGTTTCCGCTGACCGTCAGCGGAAAGATCGACGAACGGGCGCTGCCGGCGCCGGCCCGGGCCGTGCTGGCCGAGGATCGACCGGCCAACCCGACCGAGCGGATCGTGCACGACATCTGGTGCACCGTGCTCGGCCGGGACGCTGTCGGCCGCACCGACAGTTTCTTCGACGTCGGAGGGCAGTCCCTGCTGCTCGGCCAGGTGCAGCAGCGGCTGACCGAACGGTTCGGGGTCCGGCTGCCGCTGCTGCGGCTCTTCGACCATCCGACGGTCGCCGCCCAGGCTCGACTTGTCGACCCGCCGCCGTCCGCCGACCTGCCGGCCCCGCCCGTCGCGACCGCCTCGGCGTCCACCGCGTCGCCGTCCACCGGCGGTGCGTACTCCTCGTCGGTCGGCGTCCGCGAGTACACCGGCGAGGAGATCGCCGTGGTCGGTCTCGCCGGCCGGTTCCCGGGAGCGGCGGACGTGGCCACCTTCTGGTGGAACCTGTGCGCCGGCGTGGACGCCATCCACGACCACAGCGACGAGGAGTTGGCGGCGCTGGGCGTCGGCCCCGGGCTGCGCGCCGACCCCCGGCACGTGAAGGCCACCGGGCGGCTCGACGGCATCGCCGACTTCGACGCGGAGTTCTTCTCCTTCGGCGACCAAGAGGCCGCCCGTACCGACCCGCAGCACCGGCTGTTCCTGGAGACCGCGTGGGAGGCGCTGGAGGACGCCGGCCACGACCCGACCCGGTTCCCCGGCCTCGTCGGCGTGTACGGCGCCACCTCCGTCAACCGTTACTTCCTCTTTCACCTGATGGACAACCCGGCCGTGATCGGTGACGTCGATCCGGACGACTGGGAGGCCCGCCTGATCGGCCGGCAGCTCACCGACCACCTGCCCGGCCAGGTGGCGTACCGGCTGGGGTTGACCGGGCCGGCGGTGGCCGTGCAGAGCGCCTGCTCCAGCTCGCTGGTCGCGGTCTGCCTGGCCGCGCAGAGCCTGGCCGACTACCAGTGCGACATCGCTCTGGCCGGTGGCGTGAGCGTCACCTGGCCCCGGCACCGGCACACCCCCGGTGGCCTGGCCTCACCGGACGGTCGCTGCCGGGCCTTCGACGAGGCCGCCCAGGGCGCCGGCTTCGGCTCCGGCGTCGGGGTGGTGGCGCTGCGTCGGCTCGCCGACGCGCAGGCCGACGGGGACCGCGTCCTCGCGATCCTGCCCGGCTGGGCGGTCACCAACGACGGTGCCGACCGGGCCGGCTACGCCGTCCCCGGGCCGGCCGGGCAGGCCGCCGCGGTGGCCGGCGCGCTCGCCGCCGCCGAGGTCGCCCCGGGCGAGGTCCGTTTCATCGAGGCACACGGCAGCGGTACGCCGCTCGGGGACGCCATCGAGGTGGCCGCGCTGCACGAGGTGTACGAGGGCGCCGCCCCCGCCGAGACCTGCGCGCTCGGCTCGGTGAAGACCACCATCGGTCACCTCGACGCCGCGGCCGGCATCGCCGGGCTGATCAAGGCGGTGCTGGCCGTACAGCACGGGGTCATCCCGCCGAACCTGCACTTCACCCGTCCGCACCCGGAGATCGATCTGGCCGCCGGTCCGTTCTACGTACCGACGAAGGCGCGGGACTGGCCCGACGTGCCGCGCCGGGTGGCCGGGGTCAGCTCGTTCGGGCTGGGCGGCACCAACGCGCACGTCGTGGTGGAGCAACCACCCGCGGTCGAGCCGGTCGACACCGGGTCGGCCAGCGCGCACCTGCTGCCGGTGTCGGCGCGTACCCCTGCGGCTCTGCGGGCGGCCCTGACCCGGCTGCGGCGGCACCTGGCGGGCACCGCGCCCACGCTGGCCGAGGTCGCCGCGACGCTGGCGCTGGGCCGACGGGAGTTCGGCTGCCGGGCCGCGGTGGTCGCCACCACCCCGGCCGACGCGGTCGCCGCGCTCGACGCGTTACTGGCCACGGACACCCGAGTGGTCGGTCCGGCCGGCCCGCTGAGCGACCTGGCCGCCGGTTGGGTGACCGGCCGGTCCCTGGACTGGACGGCCCTGCACCCGGCCGACGGCGTCCGACGAACCTCGCTGCCCACCTACCCCTTTCAGCGGCAGCGGTACTGGATCGAACCTCCTCAGAAAGGTGTTCGGTGAACTGGTTCCTCTCCGCCGGCAGCCGCGATCCGGCACCGGTGCAATTGTTCTGCCTGCCGTATGCCGGCGCCGGAGCCGGCGCGTTCCGCAACTTTCCGGGCCGATTCGGTCCGGACGTCGAGGTGCTGCCGGTGCAGCTCCCCGGCCGGGAAAACCGGATCAGCGAGGACCCCCGGTTCCGGGTGGTCGACGTGGCGAGCGTCATCGCCGGGCGGGCCACCGGGCCCTACGCCATCTACGGCCACTCGATGGGCGGCCGGCTCGGCTTCGAGGTGGTCCGCGAGCTGCGCCGCGCCGGGCGTCCACTGCCGCTGCGGCTCTACGTCGGCGGCGCCCGCGCACCGCACGTCACCGCGCCCAACATCTTCGACGGGCTGTCCCAGGTGGACGACGACGAGCTGCTGCGCCGGCTGCGGACCGGCGGCGGCCTGCCCGCCGGCGTGCTGGAACACCCCGAGCTGGTCGACCTGCTGCTGCCGCTGCTGCGCGCCGACTTCGAGCGGGTGGACACCTACCGGTACCGGCCCGAGGAGCCGCTGCCGGTGCCGATCATCGCGTTCACCGGCCGGCGCGACCCGGCGGTGACCCGGGAGCAGAGCGCGGCCTGGCGGGAGCACACCGCCGCCGGCTTCACCCTGCACGAGCTGGACGGCGGGCACTTCTTCCTGCACGATGCGTTGCCCGAGCTGGCCGACGCGATCCGCGCCGACCTGACCGCGGCGCTCACCGCCGAACCGCCGGCCGCCGCGCCGAGGGCGGCCGCCGCCGCGCACCGGGTCCCGCTGGGCGACACCGGCTGGTCGGTGTGGCGCGACGCCATTCTGCGCAGCACCGGCTTTCCGGCCGACGGGCTGACCCTGCTGTCCGCGCCGCACGCCGCCGCGGCGGCCGACGAGCTGCTGACCACCGGCACAGGCGCCGACGTTTTCGACAAGGAGTTCGCCGAGGCGCTGTCCACCGCCACCCGGCGGATCACCGAGCTGGCCGCCGACCCGCTGCTGCGCGAGGCGGTCACCTGGCAGAACCGGGGGGTGCTGCCCACCCTGGACGGGCTGGTCCGTGGTGGCCCCGACGCTCCCCGCAACACCCGTAGGCGCGAGCGCGAACGGGCCGTCATCAGGTACTGGCAGCGCTACTGCGGCAAGAACGAGACCGTCGGCTTCTTCGGCCCGAGCTGCTGGGTCACTGTCGACCCGGAGCTGCCGGTCGCCGCCGAGGTCCGGCCGGGCGCGGCGCTGGCCCGTGACCGCTGGGTGCGGTTCGAGTCCTGGGCGCTGACCGTGTACGCGCAGCGGATCGCCGAGGATCTGGCCGTCCGCCGCTGGTGGGCACCCCAGCTCGCCGCGCACCTGAGCCTCGCCGGCCGGGAGGTGCGCCGGCCGGGTCGACCCCCGGTGCCCCTGTCGCCGGTCGAGGCGGCACTGCTCGGTGCCGCCGACGGCCACCGCCCCGCCCACGAGCTGGTCACCGACCCGGCCGTCGGTCTGCGTCGGCCGGAGGACGGGTACGCGCTGCTCGACCGGCTGGTGCAGCGGGACCTGGCCACCTGGGACGCCGCGCTGCCGGTGAGCCCGGCCGCCGAGGAGGTACTGCGGCAGCGGATCACGCAGGTCGGCGACGCCCCCGCGCGGGCCGTCGCCCAGGCCGGCTTCGATCGGCTGTGCGCCGCCCGGGACGCGGTCGCCGCCGCGGCCGGCGATCCGGACCGGCTGCACGCCGCGCTGAACGCGCTCGACGAGACGTTCACCGACCTGACCGGGCAGCCGGCGCAGCGCCGGGCCGGGCAGATGTACGCCGGTCGGACGCTTTGCTACGAGGACACCAGCCGTGACCTGGACGTGGTCTTCGGCGCACCGCTGCTGGACGGGATCGCCGCCCCGCTCGCCGTGCTGCTGCGGGCCGCCCGCTGGCTGGCCGGCGCCTTGGAGGAGGCGTACGCGGTGGTGTTCCGGGAGCTGTACGACGAGCTGCGCGCCGAGGCCGGCGACGCCCCGGTGGCCCTGTCCGACCTGTGGTTCCTGGTCCAGGGCATGTTCTGGGGCAGCGGGCCGCGCCCGGTCGACGCGGTGGCGGGCGACTTCGCGGCCCGCTGGGCGGGGCTGTTCGGGCTGGCCGACCTGCCGCCGGGCAGCACCGACGTGCGGCTGGACGTGGCGGACCTGGCCGCTCGGGTCGACGAGGTCTTCCCCGTTCTCCGGCCAAACTGGTCGAACTCCCGGCTGCACAGCCCCGACCTGCAGATCTGCGCGGCCGACGCCGACGCGCTGGCCCGCGGCGACTACACCGTGGTGCTCGGCGAGCTGCACGCCGCCTGGCCGTCGTTCGACTGTGCGGTGTTCACGGCCGCACATCCGGACGTGGAGCGGCTGCGCGACGCGCTGGCGGCCGATCTCGGCCCGAACCGGATCCGGCTGCTCTATCCCACCGACTGGCCGCGCCGCACCAGCCGGATCGCCGAGGCGCTGATCGGCCCCACCGACCGGCAGGTGGCCTTCGCGTCCGCGCCCAACGCCGACCCGGACCGGGTGCTGCCCACGGTGGCGCTGACCGTGCGGGACGAGGACGGCCGACTGACGGTCGTGGCCCCCGACGGGCAGCGCTGGCTCCTGACCGAGGTCTGCGCCGGGCTGCTCAGCCTGCACGCCGTGGACGGGTTCAAGCTGGTCGCGGCCGCCCCGTACACCCCGAGGATCACGCTGGACCGGCTCGTCGTGGCCCGGCAGACCTGGCGGACCACCGTCGGCGCGTGCGACTTCGGCGCGGCGAAGGGTGAGCGGGCCCGCTTCCTGGCCGTACGGGACTGGCGACGCCGGTTGGGCCTGCCCGAGCAGGTGTACGTCAAGCTCGGCACCGAGACCAAGCCCTGCTTCGTCGACCTGAGCAGCCCCGTCTTCGCTGACATGTTCTGCGTGATGGTCCGGGCGGCCCGGCGTGACGGCGGCGACGACACGACGGTGGTGGTCAGCGAGATGCTGCCCACCGAACAGGACGCCTGGGTGCCCGACGGGGCCGGTCGGCGTTACTTCAGTGAACTGCGACTGCACATCGTGGACGCCGACGAGCCGGAACCGTTCCGATGAGTCACGTGCTGCCACTGGGCGGGACGGGCTGGTCGGTGTGGCGGGACGTGGTGCTGCGTACCGCCGGCTTCCCGGCCGAGGGTCTGGCCGACTTCGCCGCCCCGGACGCTGCCGACGCGTTGCTCTCCGGCGTGGACACGGCCGACGAGCGGTCGGCCGTCGACGCGTTCGACAAGGCGTTCGCCTCGTGAAGATCAGCACCGAGGTCAAGCCCTGCTACGTGGACCTGAGTGGCCCGCTCTACGCCCGGTCGCTGTGCGCGATGGTCGACGCCGCCGCCCGCATCGGGCCGGACAGCGCGGTAGTGGTCACCGAGCTGTTACCGGCACCGGGCGACAGCTGGGTGACCGACGCGCAGGGCCGCGGCTACGTCGGTGAGCTGCGCCTGCAGATGACCGATCCGAACAGCTATCCCGGGGGGAACGGGTGACCGACCTAGTGTCCAGCAACGCCGTACGGGGCGAGGCCCTGCCCTGGCCGGACGCGATGATCGCCGAGCTGGTGGTCGCGCAGGCCGCCCGTACGCCGGACGCGACGGCGGTGCGCCAGTGGGACAGCCGGCTCAGCTATGCCGAGCTGCTGTCCCAGGCCGCCGGGGTGGCTGCCGCGCTGCGCGCCCGCGGCGTCGGCCGGCAGAGTCGGGTGGGAGTGTGCGGCAGCCGCCGGCCGGAGCTGGTGGCGACGGTGCTGGGGGTGTTGCTGGCCGGCGGTTGCTACGTGCCGCTGGAGCCGGGCGGCCCGCGTCGGCGGCTTCGCGGGATCGCCGCCGACGCGGGCATTTCCCTGGTGGTCGGCGACGCCGCCGAGACCGAGTTCGGTGACGCCCCCGGCGTCGAGGCGGTCGGGTTGCCCGGCCCGGCCCCACTCGCGCCCTGCCCGGCCCGGCCCGGCGACCCGGCGTACGTGCTGTTCACCTCGGGCTCCACGGGTCGGCCCAAGGGTGTGCTCACCAGCCACCGCAACGTGGTGGAGTTCGTGACGGGCGTGGCCGCGTTGAGCGGTGCCGACGCCGGCGTACGCAGCCTCGGCCTGGCGTCGCTCGGGTTCGACGCGGCCACCATCGACCTGTTCGTGCCGCTGCTGCTCGGCGGGACGGTGCAGCTCCTCGGCGCATCGGATCGCGCCGACCCGGTCCGGCTGGCCCGGTTCATCATCGAGCACGAGGTCAACTGGGGTTTCATCACGCCCACCGTGCTGGCCATGTTGGACCCGGCCGAGCTGACCGGCTGGCGTACGGTGCTCTGCGGCGGCGAGGCGGTACCGGCCGCGCTGGCCGCCCGCTGGGCGCCCGGCCGCCGCCTTCTCAACGCGTACGGCCCCACCGAGACGACGGTGATGGCGGTCAGCGGCCCGTTGAGCGCCACCGAGGTCGACCCGGTACCGATCGGCCGGCCGATGCCCAACCACCGGGCGTACGTGGTGGACGCGGTGCTGGACCCGGTGCCGCCGGGCGAGACCGGTGAGCTGCTGATCGGCGGGCCCGGGCTGGCCGACGGCTACCTGGGCCGGCCGGCGCTGACCGCCGAGCGGTTCGTTCCGGACCCGTTCTCCGGGCTGCCCGGCGAGCGGTTGTACCGCACCGGCGACCTGGTGCGGCAGGACCCGGACGGGCGGATCGTCTACCTGGGCCGGGCCGACCGGCAGGTGAAGATCCGTGGGCAGCGCATCGAGCTGGGCGAGGTCGAGGCGGTGCTCGCCGACCTGCCCGGGGTGACCGGGGTGGCCGTCGAGGCGGTGCCCGGTCCGGCCGGCACCGAGCTGGTCGCGTTCCTCACTCCGGCGGATGCCCCCGACGACGCGCGGCTGCGCGCGTACGCCGGCAGTCGGTTGACCACGGCGATGCTGCCGGCCCGGGTGCTGCGCAGCGCGGCCCTGCCGATCAGCCCGATCAGCGGCAAGCTGGACCGCCTCGCGCTGCGCGCGCTGGCCGCGGCCCGCACCGCCTTATCCGCCGACACCGTCGCTCCGGAGGTGCCCGGTGGTCCCCTCGCGGCGGCCGTGGCCGGCATCTGGACCCGGCTGCTCGGCGCGGCACCCGGGCCGGCGACCGACTTCCTCGCCGCCGGTGGCAACTCCATCGCGGCGATGCGCCTGGTCGCCGCGCTGCGCGCCGAGCTGGGCCGGCAGCTCGACACCCGTGAGGTGTTCACCGAGCGCACCTTCGGCCGGCTCGCCGAGCGGGTGGCCGCCGCACCCGTCGGCGACGACCGGCTGAGCACCGGCAACCCGCCCACTCTCTCCCCACCGCAACGCCGCCTCTGGTTCGTCGACCAGCTCGCGCCGTCCAGCGCGCCGTACAACATCGCGGTGGCGCACCGGCTGCTCGGCCCGCTGGACATCGCGGCCCTCGGCGCGGCACTGCGGACCGTCGCCGAGCGGCACGACGTGCTGCGCTGGCGCATCCCGCAGACCGCCGGGGTGCCCTACGCGGTCTGCGCCGAGCCGACCGACGTGGCGGTGCCGGTGGTCGACCTGACCGGCAGCGCCGAGCCGGAGGCGGAGCTGGCCCAGATGCTCGCGGCCGGTGCCGCGCATCCGTTCGACCTGGCCACCGGGCCACCCTGGCAGGTGACCGTCTACCGGCTCGGCCCGGCCGAGCACGTGCTGGCCGTCACCTGGCACCACGCCGTCTTCGACGGCTGGTCGGAGCGGATCTGCTACGACGACCTCGCCGCCGGGTACGCCCAGGCGGTGGCCGGCACGGCGCCCACACTGCCGGCGCTGCCGGCCCGGTACGCCGACTACGCGGTGTGGCGTGCCGAGCGCGACCGGCTGCGGGGCGGGCCCGACCTGGCCTGGTGGACGGGGCACCTGGACGGCGTGCCGACCGTGCTGGACCTGCCCCGGGACCGGCCGCGGCCGGCGGTGCAGACGTACGCCGGGGCGGAGGCGGCGGTCCGGCTGACCGCCGACACCGACCGCGCGGTCCGGGAGCTGGCCGAGCGTCGCGGCACCACGGTCGCCGCGGTGCTGCTGGCGGCCTTCGGTGAGCTGATCGCGCGGCTCACCGGTGGCGACGACCACGTGCTCGGGGCGATCGTCGCCGACCGGCGGTTGGCCGCCTTCGACGACGTCATCGGCTTCTTCATCGACACGGTGCCGGTGCGGGTCCGCACCGGCGGGGTGAGCTTCGCCGAGCTGGTCGACCGCTGTGCCGGGGAGTTGCACGAGGTCACCGCCCACCCGGGGGCCCCACTGGAACGCATCGTCGAGGCGCTCGGCGTCGGCCGGGACACCGCCCGCGCACCGCTGGTGCAGGTGCTGTTCAACGTGCTCAACTTCGCGCCGCCCACGCTGACGTTGACCGGGTTGGCCGCCGAGCCGGTGTCGGTGCCCAAGCCGGGCTCGCCGTTCGACATCACCGTCTACGTGGTGCAGCACGGCGGTCGTACGGGCGTCGAGGTGGTCTACAACCCGGACCTGTTCGACGCCGGGCGCGTCGACGACCTGCTCGCCGACCTGGCCGAGCTGGTGGGCGCGCTGGCCGCGGCGGCGGACACGCCGGCCCGCGAGGTCGCCACCGCGCTGCCCCGACCCACCGTGCGGGTGCCCCAGCTCGGCGCGATGACGGTCGCCGGCGGTGACCCGGTCGGCCGCCCACCCGCGCTGATGCCTGTCGGCCCGGACGGGCTCACCGAGACCGAGGAGCTGATCGCCGGGATCTGGCGGGAGGTGCTGGAGCACGACCGGGTCGGGGTGACCGACAACTTCTTCGACATCGGCGGGCACTCGCTGGCGCTCGCCGCCGTGCACGCCCGGCTGACCGCCGCGACCGGCCGGTCCATCCGCATGCTCGACCTGTTCCGCCACCCCACCGTCCGAGCGCTCGCCGCCAGCCTCGACGGTGCCGCCGACCGGCCGGAGCTGGCCCGGGCCGCCCTGCGGGCCGCCGCACGCCGCGGCCGTACCCGTCGTAACCCACCTCGCCGCCCCGGCGGCTCCGCGTGACGAAGGACAGCCTGATGAGCAACCCGACCGCAGCCGACCAGTCCGACGACGTCACCGAGTCACCTGACCACGGCATCGAACCGATCGCGATCGTCGGCCTGGCAGCGCGCCTGCCCGGCGCCGCCGACGTCCACGAGTTCTGGCGCAACCTGGTCGACGGCGTGGAGTCCACCACCGAGCTGACCCGGGAGGAGCAGCTCGCCCGGGGCGCGACACCCACGGAGGTCGACGACCCGGGCTGGGTCAACCGCGCCCCGCTGGTCGACGGCTACGACGAGTTCGACGCCACGCTGTTCGGGATGACCGCCCGGGAGGCGGAGCTGACCGACCCGCAGCACCGCCTGTTCCTGGAGTCCTGCCACACCGCGCTGGAGGACGCCGGCTACGACCCGGCCCGCTACGACGGCGCGATCGGCGTGTACGCGGGCACCGGCGGCAACACCTACCTGCACCGCTACGTGCTGCGTCACCAGCGGGTCGGCGGCAACCCACACGGCGCGGTCTCCATCGCCACCGGCAACTCGCCGAACTACGTGGCCACCAACGTGTCGTACCGGCTGGACCTGCGCGGGCCGAGCCTGACCGTGCACACCGCCTGCTCCACCTCGCTTGTCGCGTTTCACCTGGCCTGCGAGTCACTGCGCAACGGTGAGTGCGACATGGCGCTGGCCGGCGGTGTCAACATCGAGCTGCCGCACGTCGGCTACCTCGGCATGGAGGGCTTCACCTCGCCCGATGGCCGGTGCCGCCCGTTCGACGCCGCCGCCAACGGCACCGTGTGGGGCAGTGGCGTCGGGGTGACGCTGCTCAAGCGGCTCTCCGACGCGATCGCCGACGGGGACCACATCCGTGCCGTGGTTCGGGGCAACGCCATCAACAACGACGGCGCCGGCAAGGTGGGCTTCACGGCGCCCAGCGTCGACGGGCAGGTGGCCGCGATCGCCCAGGCCGTCGACATGGCCGACATCGACCCGCGCACCATCAGCTACGTCGAGGCGCACGGCACCGGCACCGCGATGGGCGACCCGATCGAGGTCGCCGCGCTCTCCGCCGTCTACAGCCGGGACACCGACGAGCGGGGCTGGTGCGGCATCGGGTCGGTGAAGTCCAACATCGGCCACCTCAGCCAACCCTCGGGCATCGTCAGCGTGATCAAGACGGTGCTCGCCATGGAGCACGGGCTGATCCCACCGACGATCAACTACGAGACGCCGAACCCGGCGGTCGAGTTCGCCGACACCCCGTTCTACGTGGCGAACACCCTCACCAAGTGGGACACCGACGGCGGGCCGCGCCGGGCCGGGGTCAGCTCGTTCGGCATCGGCGGCACCAACGCGCACGTCGTGCTCGAGGAAGCGCCGGCGGCGTACCGCACCGACCGCCGGGTGCGCCCGGCGCATCTGCTCCAGGTCAGCGCGGCCACCCCGGGCGCCCTGGACGCCGCGGTGCAGCGCCTCGCCGCCCACCTGGACGGTGCCGCGGACGCCGGGCCCGCGTACCTCGCCGACGTCGCGCACACCCTGCGTGCCGGCCGCCGCCCGCACCCGCACCGCCGCGCGGTGGTCGCGTCGGATCTCCGCAGCGCCGTCACGGCCCTGCGCGCCCCGAAACGCAGAGCGCAACCATCGACCGGGCGTCCAGCCCCAAAAGTCGTTCTCCTGTTCTCCGGTCAGGGTTCCCAGTACGCCGGGATGGGCGCGCAGCTCCACGCCGAGCAGCCCCGCTTCGCTGCCGTCGTCGACGAGTGCGCCGAACTGCTCCTTCCCGACCTGGGCATCGACCTGCGTGACCTGATCCTCGGTCGGGATCCGATGGCGGGGGAGAAGCTCACCGAGACCCGCTACACCCAGCCGGCGCTGTTCACCGTCGAGTACGCCCTGGCCGCGCTCTGGCAGGCCACCGGCGTACGCCCGGCCGCGATGATCGGCCACTCGATCGGTGAGTACGTCGCGGCCACCGTTGCCGGGGTGCTGAGCCTGCCGGACGCGCTGCGGGTGGTCGCCGCCCGGGGCCGGCTGCTGCAGTCGCTGCCCACCGGGTCGATGCTCGCCGTCTCGCTGGACGAGTCGGCGGTCGCCGACGTACTGCCCGAGGGGCTCTCGGTGGCCACGGTCAACGGGCCGGGGACCTGCGTGGTGGCCGGCGAGACCGCCGCCGTCGAGGCGTTCGCGGCGACGCTGACGGCAAAGTCCAAGATGCTGCGCACCTCGCACGCGTTCCACTCGCCGATGATGGAGCCGATCCTCGCCGAGTTCACCGCGCTGATGGGCACGGTGTCGCTGCGCCCGCCGACCGCGCCGTTCCTCTCCAACGTGACCGGCACCTGGATCACCGCCGCGCAGGCCACCGACCCGGCGTACTGGGCGGCGCACCTGCGCCAGCCGGTCCGCTTCGGCGACTGTGTGGCCACCCTGCTGGCGGCGGGCACCTGGCAGTTGGTCGAGTGCGGTCCCGGCCGGCAACTGGCCAGCCTGGCCCGGATGCAGGTCGCCAAGGCAGCGCCGGAGCAGCGACCGCTCATCCCGCTGGGCAGCCTGCCCGCCGCCGGGGAGACCACCGGCGACCTGGCCGCTCTGCTCGGCACCGCCGGCACGCTCTGGTGCGCCGGGCTGCCCGTACGGTTCGACGTGGACCCGGCGGCGCGGCGGGTGCCGCTGCCCAGCTACCCGTTCGAGCGCCGCCGCTACTGGATCGACCCGGACCCGGAGCAGCAGGTCGCCGCCGCTCCGGTGGAGACCGGGCCGCGACCGCTCCCCGAGTGGTTCGCGGTGCCGGTCTGGCGGCAGGCGGCGCCGCTGCCGCCGACCGGGTCGCTGGGCCGCTGCCTGGTGCTGACCGCGGGCGCGCGCGGCGACGCCCTGGTCGCGGGCCTGCGGGCCGCCGGTGCCGACCCGGTCCCGGTACGCCCCGGCGACGCCTTCACCGCCGACGGCGGCTACCGGCTGCGCCCCGGGGTGCGCTCGGATCATGAGGCGCTGGTCGCCGCGCTCATCGCCGACGGTGGACTGCCGACCCGGCTGGTGCACGCCTTCACGCTGGACGGTGCGCCGACCGGCACCGACATCGCGGCCACCTGGGCGGCCCAGGAGCTGGGCTTCTTCAGCGCCCTGCACCTGGTGCAGGCGCTGGCCGGCGCCGGCCTGACCGGCGAGGACGGCGACGTCGTCCTGAATCTGGTCACCGCCGGCACCGGCGATGTGCGCGGCGACGACCTGCGCCGCCCGGAGCACGCCACCCTCGCCGGGCTGGCCCGGGTGCTCCCGGCCGAACTACCCGGGTTGGCCGTCCGGCTGGTCGACGCGGACCCGGCCGACGACGACGTCACCGCGCTGGTCGCCGAGCTGCGCCGTCCTCGGGAGCCTGAGGTCGCCCTACGTGGGGGCCGGCGTTGGGTGGCCGACGTCGAGCAGGTGACGCTCGACGCCGAGGGGGAGCCGGGCGCGCTGCGCGACGGCGGCCGGTATCTGATCACCGGTGGGCTCGGCGGCATCGGCATCACCCTGGCCGAGGACTTCGCCACCCGCGCCCGCGCCAAGCTGGTGCTGCTGGCCCGCTCCGGGCTTCCGGAGCGTGAGCGGTGGGACGACCACCTCGCCGTGCACGGCGACGACCGGGCCGGTCGGGCCATCGCGGCGATCCGCCGGATGGAAGCCGCCGGCGCCGAGGTGCTGGTGCTCGCCGCCGACGTCACCGACCCCGCCGACCTGCGCCGGGTCCGCGACGCCGCGCAGGCCGCGTACGGCGGCATCGACGGCATCGTGCACGCGGCCGGTCTGCCTGGCGGTGGAATGGTCGAGGTCAAGGAGCGGGCCGAGGCCGAGCGGGTGCTCGCTCCCAAGCTCGCCGGCACGCTCGCCCTGGCCCAGGTTTTTGGCGACCTGCCGCTGGACTTCGTGGTGCTCTGCTCGTCCATCACCGCGGTGGTCGGCGGCTTCGGGCAGGTCGACTACTGCGCCGCGAACGCGTTCCTGGACGCGCACGCCCGCTCGGGTGCCGGCTGGCGGGCTCCGGTGCTGTCGCAGAACTGGGGCGGCTGGGCCGAGGTGGGCATGGCGGTGGAGACCGCCGCGCCGGCCGGGTTCCGGGCCTTCGGCCGCGACACGGTGACCAGCACCGTCGACCACCCGGTGCTCACCACGAAGGTCAGCGGGCCGACGGAGACCGTGCTGCACGGCCTGGTCTGCGCCAGCACCCACTGGCTGCTCGACGAGCACCGGATCGCCGGCGTACCGGTCGTACCGGGCACCGCCCACCTGGAGTCGGTGCGGGCCGCGGTGGCCGCCGCGATGCCCGCGCCCGACGGGGACGCGGCAGTGGAGCTGCGCGACGTGGTCTTCCTGGAGCCGTTCGCGGTGCCCGACGGCACCATCGCCCAGTACCGGGTGGAGCTGACGCCGGCCGACGACGGCGGCACCGACTTCGCCGTCCGGAGCCTGGCCAGCGGTCTCCTGCGCACCCACGTACGGGGTGGAGCCGGCTGGACCGACGAGCCCACCCCGCCGGCCCACCGCGTCGAACCTACCGGTCGGCGGGTGGACGACGACGCGTCCTTCGGCCGGGGCCGCACCAGCATGCTCACCTTCGGGCCGCGCTGGGCAGCCTTGGACGAGCACCATCTGGCCGACGACACCGAGCTGGCGGTGATCGAGGCCCCTGCCGCTGCGATCGGTGACCTGCCCGCCTGGGGCCTGCACCCCGCGCTGCTGGACGTGGCGACCGCGTTCGGCCGGGGCCAGGGCAGCGGCGCCTACCTGCCGCTGTCCTACGGCCGGATCGTGGTGCGCGGGCCGCTGCCGGCCCGGTTCACCAGCGAGCTGCGACACCGGCCCGGTCACACCGACGAGGTGGTCGCCGCCGACCTGTCACTGCGCGACCCGGACGGCCGGGAACTGGTCGCGATCAGCGACTTCGTGCTGCGCCGGGTCGACCAGGGGGCGGTCACCGGTGGCCTGACCGAGACGTCCACGGTCGATGCCCCGTCGTTGGCCTCGACCGAGGACATCCGGCCGGTGGACGGTGCGGAGGCGTTCCGCCGCAGCCTCACCGCCGGTCTCGGCGCCCAGGTCGTCATCGCCACCCGGACGGTGGCCGACATCCGGCATCGGGCCGGTCGGGTCACCGCCGACGACCTCGCCGGCGACGACACGGTCACCGGCTCGACCCGGTCCGGCCTCGGGGACGGCGGCGCCGCACCGGGCACCGAGCTGGAAAAGATCATCGCCCGGGTGTGGGAGGACGGGCTCGGGGTGGCCGAGGTCGGCGTCGACGACGACTTCTTCGCCCTGGGCGGCAATTCCCTGGTCGCGGTGCAGCTCATCGCGGCGATGCGCAAGGCGACCGGCGTGCGGCTGCCGATGCGCAGCCTCTTCGAGACCCCCACGGTGGCCGGGCTCGCCGCCCGAATCGAGGAGCTGCGTGCCGCCAACACCGACGATCCGGCCGCCCCGGCGCCGACCTCCGCCATCCCGCGACTGCCCCGCGCGTAACGAGAATCAGGAGTAGAGAGCAATGAGCGACACGATCGCCACGCTGCCCGTGGTCGTCGAAGCCGACGGCCTGGCGCTGACCGAGCTGATCACCGATCGCCGCGCCGAGCTGCGGGCCACCCTGGCCGACCAGGGTGGGTTGCTGTTCCGCGGCTTCGACGTGGGCGGGGTGGACGGCTTCGACCAGGTGGTCCGGGCGTTGTCCGGGGAACCATTGACCTACACAGAGCGGTCCTCGCCCCGGCACGCCATCAAGGGCCGGGTGTACACCTCGACCGACTACCCACCGGACGAGGAGATCTTTCTGCACAACGAGAACTCGTACCAGGCGCGGTGGCCGTTGACCCTGTTCTTCTACTGCATCACCGCGCCGCAGACGCTGGGCGCCACCCCGTTGGCCGACATCCGTCAGGTCTACCGGGGGATCGACCCGGCGGTACGCGAGGAGTTCGTACGCCGGCGCTGGATGCTGATGCGAAACTTCCACGAAGATTTCGGCACCACCTGGCAGCACGTGTTCGGCACCGACGATCGTGCCGAGGTGCAGGCGTACGCGGCGGCCAACCGGATCACGCTGGAGTGGGTGGGCCGGGACGGGCTGCGTACCCGTGCGGTGCGTGACGCCGTGCACCTCCGCCCCGGCTCGGACGTTCCCCGCTGGTTCAACCACGCCACCTTCTTCCACGTGAGCAGCCTCGCGAAGGACCTCCAGGAGGGCCTGCTGGACATGTTCGGCGCCGACGGGCTGCCGTCGAACACCTACTACGGCGACGGTGGCGAGATCCCCGCCGACGTCCTGGACCACCTGCGGGCCGCCTACCGGGCCGCGAGCGTCCGCTTCGACTACCACCGCGACGACGTGCTGGTGGTCGACAACATGACCGCCGCGCACGGCCGGGAACCGTTCACCGGCCCCCGCAAGATCGCCGTCGCGATGGCCGAACCGCACACCCCTGACACCAACGGAGAGCAGTGATGGCCGAGCCCCGATTCCTGGTCGTGCGCAACGACGAGGAGCAGTACTCGATCTGGTCGGCCGAGCGGGACCTCCCGGCGGGATGGCACGACACCGGCTTCGCCGGCACCCGCGAGGAGTGCCTGGCGCACATCGACACCGTCTGGACCGACATGCGCCCCCGCTCGGTACGCGAGGGGGCGTCATGAGCAAGGAGTGGACCTTCCCGGCGTCCTTCGCCCAGGAGCGGGTGTGGACGGCCAACCAGCTCGACCCCGGGTCACCGGTCTACAACGTCTCCGCGCCGTGGCGGTTCCCGGTCGGTGTCACCGCCGCACAGGCCACCGAGGTGTTCGGCCAGGTGGTCGCCCGGCACGAGTCGCTCCGTACGCACCTGCGGATCGTCGACGGCGCGCTGGTGCAGGTGGTCCGGGCCGTCGAGCCGTTGGAACTGCCGGAGTTGGACCTGACCGGTCTGCCCGCCGACGAGCGGGAGACTCGCTACGACGAGACCCTCGCCGAGCTGGCGCGTAGCCCGATCCCGCTGGACACCCCGCCGCCGTGGCGGGCCCGGCTGGTCCGGTTCGCCGCCGACCGGGTCGGGTTGCAGTTCGTGGTGCACCACGCGGTCTTCGACAGCCACTCGGCGGTGCTCTTCGACGCCGAGCTGACCGCGTTCACCCGGGCCGCGCTGACCGGCGCACCCGCCGACGTGCCCGAGCTGCCCATCCAGTACGCCGACTTCGCCGTCTGGCAGCGCGACCAGCTCACCGACACCGAGTTGGAGCGGCAGCTCGCCTTCTGGCGCGGTCACCTGGCCGGTGCGCCGGCGGTGACCGGCCTGCCGCTTGACCGGCCGCGCCCAGCCCAGCTCGGCTTCGCCGGTGACGAGGTGCGCTTCGACCTCCCCTACGGGCTGCTGGACCAGGTCGGGCGGCTCGCCGCCGGCACGTCGACCACCCCGTACATGGTGCTGCTGGCTGCCTTCGCGGCGCTGCTCTCCCGGATCTCCGGTGACCCCGAGGTGGTGGTGGGCGTCTCCACCGCCGGCCGCGACACCGCCGAGCTGACGCCGCTGATCGGCATGTTCGTCAACCAGGTGGCGCTGCGGTGCGACCTCACCGGCGACCCGAGCGTCACCGAGGTGCTCGGCCGCGTCCGGACCGGCCTGGTGGACGCGATGGAACACGGGCAGGCCCCGTTCCAGCGGATCGTCGAGGCGGTCGCCCCGCAGCGCGACCCGTCGGTGCAGCCGGTGTTCCAGACCGCGCTGAACCTGATCCCGGACTCCGGCCTGGACCCGGTGCCGCTGGGCACCACCAAGGACGACCTGGCCTTCGACATCACCGGCGGCACCAGCCGGCTGGTCTACCGCACCGACCTGTTCGACCGGGCCACCGCGGAGGCGGTCGTCGCCCGCTACCTGCGGCTGCTCACCGCCGCCGTGACCGACCCGGGGACGCGGCTGTCGGCGCTGCCGCTGCTCGACGACGCCGAACGTGACCTGCTGCGCGCCTGGACCGACACCGGGCACGCGGTCGCCCCGATCACCCTGGTGGCCGAGGTGGAGCGGCAGGTCGTCGCCACCCCCGCCGCGATCGCGCTGGTCTGCGACGGGGAGGAGCTGAGCTACGCCGAGCTGAGCGCTCGGGCCAACCAACTGGCCCGGCTGCTGGTCGAGCGCGGTGCCGGCCCGGAGACCCGGGTCGCGCTGCTGCTGCCCCGCTCGGTGGAGTTGCTGGTGGCCATCCTCGCGGTGCTGAAGGCCGGTGCCGCGTACCTGCCGGTGGACACCGGCTATCCGGCGAACCGGATCAGCTACCTGCTGACCGACGCCGAGCCGACGCTCGTGCTGGCCACCTCGGAGACGGCCGCGCTGGCCCCCGCCGACGCACTGGTGCTGACCGACACGACCGCCGCCGACCTGGACTCCGCCGACCTCACCGATGACGACCGCCGTACGCCGTTGCGTGCGGAGCACCCGGCGTACCTGCTCTACACCTCCGGCTCCACCGGGCGGCCCAAGGGCGTGCTGGTCGAGCACCGCGCGGTCACCGCGTACCTGGCCTGGGCCCGGGACACCTACCCGGGGCTGGCCGGTGTCGCGCTGCTGCACTCGCCGGTCTCGTTCGACCTGACCGTGACCGGGCTGCTCGGCCCTCTCACCGCCGGGGGCACGGTCCGGCTCGCCGGCATCGACACCCCGGCGGCGCGGGCCGGTGGCCCGCCGACCTTCCTGAAGGTCACCCCCAGCCACCTGCCGCTGCTCGACGACGCCCTGTCGCCCACCACCGATCTGGTGATCGGCGGGGAGGCGCTGACCGGCGAACAACTGGCTGGCTGGCGGGCCACCCACCCCCAGGTGGCGGTGATCAACGAGTACGGCCCGACCGAGGCGACCGTCGGCTGTATCGCGGCCCGGATCGCTCCCGAGCAGCCGGTCTCCGCCGGGCCGGTGCCGATCGGCCGGTCCACCTGGGACACCCGGGTCCACCTGCTCGACGGCGCGCTGAACCCGGTGCCGCCGGGTGTGGTCGGTGAGCTGTTCATCGCCGGGGCGCAACTGGCCCGGGGCTATTTGGGCCGGCCGGCGCTGACGGCCGAGCGCTTCCTGCCCTGCCCGTACGGGCCGCCGGGGGAGCGGATGTACCGCACCGGGGACCTCGCCCGCTGGCGGGCCGACGGGGCACTGGAATACCTGGGCCGCCGGGACAACCAGGTCAAGATCCGGGGGATGCGGATCGAGCTGGGCGAGATCGAGTCGGTGCTGCGCGCCCGCGCGGACGTGGCCGAGGCCGCGGTGGTGGTCCGCGCCGACAACGGCGAGCCGACCCTGGTCGGCTACCTGGTCGGCCGGGTCGACGAGGCGACGCTCGCCGCAGACCTGGCCCAGGAGCTGCCCGCGCACCTGGTGCCGAGCGCGTTCGTCTGGTTGGACGCGCTGCCGCTGACGCCGAACGGCAAGCTGGACACCGCCGCGCTGCCGGCACCGACCGCCGCCACCGCCGACGGCTTCCTCGCCCCGCGTACCGACGCCGAGGTGCTGGTCGCCGAGGTCTACGCCGAGATCCTGCAACTTGAGAAGGTCGGCGCGCTCGACGACTTCTTCGCCCTCGGCGGCAACTCGCTGCGCGGCATGCGGGCGATGGCCCGGATCCGCGCCGAGGTGGACGTGGAGCTGCCGATGCGGGCGCTGTTCAGCAGCCCGGTGGTGGCCGACCTGGCCGCCCAGATCGAGCAGCGGATCGCCGCCGAGCTCGACGAACTCTCCGAAACCGAGGTCGCCGCGCTGCTCGCGGCGGAGAAGGACACCCCCTTATGACCGACGTGAAGGACTCGGCCCGCGACGCCGCCCGGCAGGCGCTGATCGCCCAGCGGTTGCGCCGCCGGTCAGGCAGCCCGCCCGCCGCGCGGATCACTCCCCGCCCGCCCGACGCCGAGGTGCCGCTGTCGTACGCCCAGGAGCGGGTCTGGTTCATGGACCAGCTCGCTCCCGGCGAGGCGGCGTACCACATCGCGGTGCCCTTGCGAGTCCGTGGCCCGCTGGACGTCGCGGCGCTGCGCCGCGCGCTGGCTGACCTGACCCATCGGCACGAGTCGCTGCGCACCCGGTTCCCGGCCGACTCGGACGGCCGGCCCACCGTGGTGCTCGACGAGGTCGTCGAGGTGCCGCTGACCGTGGTGGACGCCGCCGACGACACCGCCGCCCAGGCACTGGTCGACGAGGCGGCCGTCGAGCCGTTCGACCTGGCCAACGGGCCGCTGCTGCGGGCTCTGCTGATCCGGCTGGCCGCCTGCGACGATAATCCGGCCTCCGCGCCGCAAGACGGCACTCCGGACCGGATGAACGTCGACGAGCACGTGCTCTTCCTCGGCCAGCACCACATCGTCGGTGACGGCTGGTCCGTGGACGTGCTGCTGCGTGACCTGATCGCCCGCTACCGCGACCGGGAGCTGCCCGCCCTGCCGGTCCAGTACGGAGACTTCGCGGTCTGGGAGGCACGGGAGCTGGCCAGGCCGGGCGCGCTGCGGCACGTGGACTGGTGGAAGGAGCGCCTCGCCGGGATCACCCCGCTGGAGCTGCCGCTGGACCTGCCGCGGCCGGCCACCCAGACGTACCGGGGTGACTTCGTCGAGTTCACACTGGACGCCGCCGCCACCGAGGGGCTGGCCGCGCTGACCCGTGCCTACGGCGGCACGATGTTCATGACGCTGCTCGCCGCGTACCAGGTGTTCCTGGCCCGGCACGCCGGGCAGGACGACTTCGCGGTGGGCGCGTCGGTGGCCGGCCGGTCCGCTCCGGAGCTGGAGAACCTGGTCGGCATGTTCATCAACATGCTGCCGATGCGTGCCGAGCTGGCCGGCGACCCGACCTTCACCGAGCTGCTGGATCGGACCCGCCGCGCGGTGCTGGACGGGCTGGAGCACGGCGAGGTGCCGTTCGCCCGGGTCGTGCACGAGCTGGGTCTGCCGCGTGACGTCAGCCGCTCACCGGTGTTTCAGGCGATGTTCGTGCTGCAGAACTACGAGATGGGCCGGTTCGAAGGGGTGGCCGAGGACGCCGACGTCGGCTTCGAGTGGCATCCGATGGAGCTGCGCGCCACCCGCTTCGACTTCGAGCTGCACGCCGTCGAGACCGGCAACGGGCTCTGGGGCAAGCTGGTCTTCAACACCGACCTGTTCACCCGGGCCACCATCGAGCGGATGGCGCACCGGCTCACCACGCTGCTGCGCGCCGTGGTCGCCACCCCGGATCTGCCGGTCTCCGCGCTCGATCTGCTCGCACCCGCCGAGCGGGAGCTGTTGGCCGGGTGGAACGACACCGACCACGATTTCCCCCGGCAGCAGACGCTGCACGCCCCGATCGAGGAGCGGGCCGCTCGTACTCCGGACGCGGTGGCGCTGCGGCTCGCCGGCCGTTCGGTGACGTACGCCGAACTGAACGCGGCGGCGAACCGGGTGGCGCACCGGCTGCGCGCCTGCGGGGTGGGCCCGGAGACCCTGGTCGGTATCTGCGCGGAACGCTCGGTGGAGCTGGTCGCGGGCCTGCTCGGCGTGCTCAAGGCCGGCGGCGCCTACCTGCCGTTGGACCCGGAGTATCCGGCGGACCGGCTGGCCTTCATGGTCACCGATGCCGCCGCGCCGGTGGTGCTGGTGCAGGCACACCTGCGCGACGTGCTGCCGACGACCGACGCCACCGTGCTCGCCCTGGACGACGAGGCGGTCTGGGCCGACCAGCCGACGAGTGACCCGACGCCGACGGCCGGCCCGGCGCACCTCGCGTACGTCATCTACACCTCCGGCTCGACCGGCCGGCCCAAGGGTGTGCCGAACACCCACCGGGGCATCGTCAACCGACTGGACTGGATGCAGCGCACCTACCGGCTCGGCGCCGACGACGCGGTGTTGCAGAAGACCCCGGCCAGCTTCGACGTGTCGGTGTGGGAGTTCTTCTGGCCGCTGCGCGAGGGCGCGCGGCTGGTGCTGGCCGAGCCGGGCGGTCACAAGGACGCCGGCTACCTGCGCGACCTGCTGGTGTCCGAGCGGGTCACCACCGCCCACTTCGTCCCGTCCATGCTCACCGTCTTCCTCGCCGAGGACGGCGTCGAGGCGGCCACGGCGCTGCGCCGGGTGATCTGCAGCGGTGAGGAGTTGCCGCTCGCCGCCGCCCGGGACTTCACCGCCCGGCTGCCCAGCTGTGGCCTGCACAACCTGTACGGCCCGACCGAGGCGGCGATCGACGTCAGCTCCTGGGCGTGTGACCCGGCGCTGCTGGCCGAGCTGGCCAGTGTGCCGATCGGTGCGCCCATCAGCAACGTGCGGCTGCACGTGCTGGACGCCCGGGGCAACCCGTGCCCGGTGGGAGTCGCGGGTGAGCTGCACATCGGCGGGGTGGGGCTGGCCCGCGGCTACCACCGTCGGGCGGCGCTGACCGCGGAGCGGTTCGTGCCCGACCCGTTCTCCGGCGAGCCGGGTGCCCGGCTGTACCGTACCGGCGACCTGGCCCGCTGGCAGGTCGCGCCCGGTGACCGGCCCGGCGGTGTGCTCGAGTTCCTCGGCCGCATCGATCACCAGGTCAAGCTGCGCGGCCTGCGCATCGAGCTGGGCGAGATCGAGAGCGCGCTGCGCGCCCAGCCCGGGGTGACCGAGGCGGTGGTGCTGGTCCGCGAGGACACCCCCGGCGACAAGCGGCTCACCGGGTACCTGGTCGGCGCGGCCGAGCACGACGCGGTCAAGGTGGCACTCAAGGAGACCCTTCCGGAGTACCTGGTGCCGGCGGCGTTCGTCACCCTGGACGCCCTGCCGCTGACCCCGAACGGCAAGCTGGACCGCAAGGCGCTGCCCGCGCCGGTCGTCACCCGCGCCGCCTCGGTGGCGCTCGTGGAGCCGCGCGACGACACCGAACGGCTGCTCGCTGGGATCTGGTCCGAGGTGCTCGGTGTGGCCACCCTCGGCATCGACGACGACTTCTTCGACCTGGGTGGGCACTCGATGCTCGCGACCCAGGTGGTGGCCCGCATCCGCAAGGCCGAGCATGGTGGGCGGCCAGTCGGCGTGATGGACCTGTTCCAGCAGCGGACCATCCGCGACCTGGCCACGTTCATGTCCGGTGGCGGTGGCGACGGGCCCCGTCGGTTGCTCTACGAGCTGACCAAGCCGATCTCGCCGGCCCAAAGAGTGATCACTTACGTCTGCGTGCCGTACGGCGGCGGCAGCGCGATCGTCTACCAGCCCCTCGCGGACGCGCTGCCGGCCGGGCACGCGCTCTGGTCGCTGGCCATCCCCGGGCACGACGTGGGGCTCACCGAGGACGCGCTGCCCTTCGACGAGCTGACCACCCGGGTCGCCGAGGAGATCATCGAGCGCGTCGAGGGCCCGCTCGCCCTGTACGGGCACTGCGGCGTGGGCAGCGCGATCGTCGCCGAGGTGGCCCGCAAGGTGGAGGCCGCCGGGCGGGAGCTGACCGCGCTCTACATCGGTGCGATGTTCCCGTTCGCCCGGCCTAAGGGCCTGTTCGCGGCAGTGCGCACCGAGCTGGAGAAGCTGCGCAGCAACAAGCACTACGCGAGCTGGCTCAAGTCGATGGGTGTGGACACCGACGAGCTGGAGCCGGAGCAGGCGGACCGGATCATCAGCAACATGCGGGCCGACTCCCGGGCTTCCGAGGAATACTTCACCGCCCTGCTCGACCAGGGCGCGGTGAAGCTGCGCGCCCCGATCATCTCGGTGGTCGGCTCGGAGGACCCGGTCACCGACTACCACATCGAGCGGTACGCCGAGTGGCAGTTCCTCAGTGACCGCCTCGGGCTGGTGGTGCTCGACCAGGCCGGGCACTTCTTCCTCAAGTACCGCGCGCAGGAACTGACTGAGATCGTCACCCAGGTGCACCCGGCGCTGATCGCCGGCGACGTCGGTGAGCTGACCCCGCAGGCACGGGGCGAGGACGCCGGCTGGGCGGTGGCCGACACCCGGGGCGTCGACGCCGTCGTCGTCCCGGACATGCCGGTGGTTCGGCCCAGCATGGCCCGCTTCGTGTCGGTCACCGTCGGGCAGCTCGTCTCCACCACCGGTTCGGCGCTGACCGCGTTCGCCCTGCCGATCTGGCTGTTCACCCGCACCGGCTCGGTGACCGACCTGGGTCTGCTCTGGGCGTTGGCGCTGATCTGCGGCGTGCTGGTGCTGCCCATCGCCGGGGCGATCACCGACCGGATCAGCCGCCGCAAGATCATGATGATCGCCAGTTGCAGTGCCGGTTCGGTCCAGCTCGTGCTGGCCGCGCTGCTCTGGACCGACAACCTGGCGCTCTGGCACATCTACGGCCTGGTGGCGCTCAGTCAGGTGGCCGGCTCGTTCCAACGGATCGCGTTCCAGTCTGCGGTGCCGCAGTTGGTGCCCAAGCGCTACCTGGGCCACGCGATGGGCATCACCCAGCTCTCCAACGGGTTCGCCATGCTGCTGATGCCGGTCTTCGCAGCCGGCCTGCTGGCCGCGATCGACCTCAAGGGCATCCTGCTGCTCGACGTGGCCAGCTATGTGATCGCGGTGGTGACCCTGTCCGTGGTCCGCTTCCCCGACCTGCTCGGATGGCGACCCCGGGAGCGACTGCTGGTGGCGATCGCCAACGGTCTGCGCTACTCGTGGCGGCACCGTGGCTTCCGGCTGATGCTGGGCTACTTCGCGCTGGGCAACATCTTCCTGGCGCCCGCGCTGGTGCTCACCACCCCGTTGGTGCTCTCCTTCGGCAACGCGACGCAGGTGGCCCAGGTGGCCCTCGCCGAGGCCCTCGGCGCGGTCGCCGGCGGCGTACTCATGTCGCTCTGGGGTGGTCCCCGCAACCGACGCATGATCGGCGTACTGATCGGCAACCTCGGCACGGCGGTCGGCTGCGTCCTGGTCGGCCTGGACGCGTCCGTGGCGATGATCTGCGTCGGTGCGTTCTGGCTGGCCATGTCGATGACCACGGCACAGTCCATCTACGCCACGATCGTCCAGGTCAAGGTGCCGCAGCGCTATCACGGCCGGGTGTTCAGCCTCAACCAGACCATCTCCTGGTCGACCCTGCCCATTGGGTTCGCGCTGATCGCCCCGGCGGCCACCCGCCTGTTCGAGCCGCTGCTCGCCCCGGACGGGGCTCTGGCCGGGTCGGTGGGCGCGGTGATCGGCACCGGTCAGGGTCGGGGCATCGGCTTCGCGTACGTCTGCTTCGGTGCGGCGCTGATCCTGATCACCCTGGGCGGGTTCGCGATCCGGCTGCTCCGCCGCTTCGACCTTGAGGTCGCGGATTCGCTGCCCGACGACGTGATCGGTGCGCAGGAGCGGGAGCGTCGGCTGGCGGCCCGGGCCGCGCAGCGCGAGGAGGAACGGGTGCCGGTCGGGGTGTGACGACTGCGAAGGGGCCGCCGCGGTTCCGTCATTCGAGACACCGATCCAACGGGCAACGTCCTGAGCAGACCCTTCAGGCTGGAGACCTCTTCGGCCGTCCCCGAAGGTGTCAGGGTGGTGCCGCGGAAAGAGCGACCCACCAGTTACCTCGACCAAGCCTCGCCGGGCTGCGGTCGTACCACCAATAGATAAGTAGCCGACGACAGTGCCCCTGGTCGTCCTGGGCATACCGCCGCCGTGCGCCGTATTCGCGGCACTCCGCGGAGGCAGGAGCCGGGGGTTAGGTATGGAACCACCGGATGATGGTGAGCTGGAACAGCCAGATCGGCCACCGCCGCTTCGACGAAGTGGCTTGAGGCTGCCCGGATGGCGTGGTCTGGGTGGTTGTCACGATGCGTCGAATGCCAGGGTGTGGTGGGAACGGATGACCTGCACGTCGGCGAGCGGACGAGAAGCCGCCATGCTGGAACGGCCGCCAGGGCTGGCCAGCATCGCCGCCAGGGCGTCGTCGTCGCGCCAGCGTGCGTGGTGGATGACATGTCGCCCGTCGTCGGATCGGCTCAGTGTCGAGCCGAGGAATCCGGGCGTGTGCTCCAGGACGTCGTGGCCGTTGGCGGTCAGCAGCGCGTACAGCTGGTCTTGGTGTTGTTCGGTCACGGTGAAGACGCTCGTCACGGTCAGCTCGCCGCTGGTCGCTGCCGGCTTGTCTGGTCGGTTTGCTGGGTGCTCGGTTGGGGCGGTCATCGCTGAGCCGCCAGGGTCTTGCGGACGGCGACGATCGTGACCGCGACGAGGGTGGCGAAGACCGGTCCCGTGGCCGCGTGGGCGACAGCGAGCACGATGGTGTCGCCCCGGTCGTAGAAGATCACCTGCACGGTGGCGTTGATGACGTTGATTCCGATCGCCGTACTGGTGGCGGTCAGGTGGACGCGGCGCAGCGCGGCGTTGCGGTACCAGTCGTGCGGGCCGCCGGTGACCCGGTTGAGCAGTAGTCCGGTCAACGGGCGGCGCGCGATGATGGTGGCCAGGCAGGCCATGATCACGGCGAACGGGATTAGCGTCGGGACCAGGAAGAAGCCCCGCGCTTGGCCGGTAACCGCGGCGACCACCGCGCACACCGCCACCACCAGGATGCCGATCAGTGCCGACCTCGGCGACTGTCGGCGCGCCAGCCGGTAGCCCAGGCCGGCGAGAGCGGTCACGGCAGCGGCGGTGATCGCCGGGTACAGGGAGGCCACCACATTCGCCGCGACAAACACCAGGCTCGGGGCCGCGGCCACGAGGATCCCGACCCAGCGCTCAGGGTCGCTCCAGGTTTGCCTGATCGCCGCCCATCCTGACTCCGGTCCCTGGTGGCGGCCCTGCTGCGGGCCAGGTCGGGGTCGTGGTTCGGGGTTGCTGCTGGCGTCGTACTCGGGCATTCGATCGCCGATCTCCAGGGTGGTTCGTTGGTTACTCATGGCAAGATGGTTACACGTGAAACGGTTTCTTGCAAACCTGTGTCCCGTGAGATAGTGTTCGGGTGTGCCTAACGAACAAGCTTTTGCCGACCAGTCAGCTACGTCCGGCACTCCGGAAAACCCGGAGGAGGGGTCGCCCTTTGCGATCGGGCTACTGCTGCGTCGGGCGCACGATCGCGTAGCGGCGGCGATGGACGCTGCTTTGGCGCCGTTCGGCATCGAGCGGCGCCACCTGATGGTGATGATGCGGCTGCACGCCTCGGGGCCGCTCAGCCAACGTGACCTCGTCGTGCACACAAACCACGACAAAGCCTCGATCGTCCGGATTGTCGACGACCTCGAACGACTCGATCTCGCTTCACGCCAGCTGGTGCCCGGTGATCGGCGGCTGCGGGCCGTCACCCTGACCGAGCACGGCCGTGAGGTCTTCGCCCAGGCGCACCAGGCTGCCGAACCCGCGGCCTCGGCCGCAACGGCTCCCCTCACTGCTGCGCAGGCCCAGCAACTCCAGCGGCTCCTGCGCACGATGGTCGCCCCCGTGAACCCACCCGCCTGATACTCCGGCAGCTCACCGCCCGTCTCGGGCCGCCCGGTGTCGGCCGGCGGGCCCTACCGCCGGCTCGCTGGCACGAAAGGCAGCACCTCATGCGCGTTCTCATCATCGGCGCGGGCCTCGGCGGCCTGACTCTCCTGCACGGACTACGAAGCGCGGGAATCGACGCCCGAGTGTTCGAACGGTCGGCGCACCGTGCACAGCAACCGGCCAGCTACGGGATCCACCTCAACGCCGACGGCCTGCGTGCCCTGCACGCCTGCCTCCCCGCTGAGAACTGGAAGATGGTCGACGCGGCCGGAACCTCCGTACCGCTGATCGTCCGGTTCCACGACCCCCGCCGCGGCGTCCTGGCCACCATCGACAAGAGGTTCCCCGAAGACACCACCGACCCGATCACCAAACGCCGCGCGATCAGCCGCGGCAAGCTCCACGAAGCCCTCCTGCACAACACCCGCACCGAAGACGACGCGGAACCTCTCGTGCACTGGGGCAAGAAGTTCACCCACTACGAGCTGCGCAGCGACGGCGTCCGGGCGTTCTTCGCCGACGGCTCCCACGCCGACGGCGACATCCTGGTCGGCGCCGACGGCAGCAACTCCCGGGTCCGCCACCAGCGTCTTCCTGGCCTGCAACGTCAGGAACTCGGCATCATCAACATCGCCGGTCGCGTCCCCCTGGCAGGCGCCGTCGCCGCCGCCCTACCAGCCGACTTCACCGATGGCGGCATCAACAACGTCGTCCCCGCCCGCAACGGGTGGATGTTCCTCTCCACCTGGCCCAGTGGCGATCCCGACAACACCGACGTCAGCAACGGCGCCGCCGAGTACGTCGTCTGGGCCTGGGCCGGATCGGGAAACTCGTACCCGCAGGCAGTGCAGGACCTCGACGGAATCCAACTCAAACGACTCGTCACCGAACGCGTCCGCGACTGGGCAGCACCACTACGGACCCTGGTCGATGCCACGGACGCCGCGACCATCACCACCGTGCCGCTACGGACCATGCCTCAGCTCCCCGACTGGGCACCCTCGCGAGTCACACTTCTCGGCGACGCCATCCACAACATGACACCCATGGCAGGCATCGGCGCCAACACCGCCCTGCGCGACGCCGACCACCTCCGCCAAGCCCTCAAGACCGGCACCGATCCGGTGAATAGCATCGGCGTCTACGAAACGGCGATGCGACACTACGCCAACCAAGCCCTAGCACTCTCCACCCGAAACGCCACCAACGCCGCCCTCGCCACACCAACGAACCGGACCGCATTCCGTGCGCTTCTCCGTGCTAGCGCGACCATCCCCGCCCTACGGCGCAAGATCTTCGGGCCGTCGATCTAATCGACCAGGAATCTCTGCGGGCCATCGTGGCTTCGCCGAACCGGCGGTCGGCCTCACGGCGCGACCCGCGCCACCGTCATCGTGGCGAGTGGGCTCTGGCCGGCGCCGATGGGCACTGTCCGAGGTGGCAGGCAGCCAACGAACCAGCGCCGTCAGTCGCCTGAGACGAGGGGTGGGCTGCCCAGCTCGCGGGCCCGATGAGCGGCGGTCCGGGATACGACGGATACTCGCCTGATGACTGGACCGGATCTCGATCCCGAACAGTATCCGCCCATCGACCCGCGTGAACCGGTGCCCGACGACGCGGGCGTCGTTCTGCCTGGCGCGGCGGACGAATTGCCCGAAGCCCCGGCCGAACCGATGCCAGACGACGGTGGCAACGCCGGCGGCGTGCGCGAGCCGGCATAGATCCGTCCGCAAACGAGCGCGACACCAGCCCGACCGCCGATGCCGGCGCCGACGGCGCCCAAGACGTCAGGGCGCCGCCCACCGGATCCGCATACGCCGCCGGCCACCGCGAGCCCGGTTTGGGGGAGCAGGTGGGGAGCAACGGGTGCCCTGAACAGCCTTGAACTGCGCCCAACGGCATCGAACGTTCCTCAACTGCACCCACCCCTGCCTGCGGCTCCACGTTTACCCAGGTCAGAGCAGGTGCGGCGTCCTGTTTCCTGCGCAGTGCTCCGCGGTTCTGAGCAGCGGTCGACGGCGCTCTATGTCGGCTGGCAGGGGAGTGTGGGCAAGTCAAGGCGGTAAGAGGCCGTTGATTGGCCCGGCCTTGCAACTGGGAGCAGATTGGGTGCAGATTGGCGAAGAGGTCACCGCGCCCCGAAGTGCTCACAGATACCGGACGGAGACGAAGGGCTTTGACCTGGGGTGATGAAGATCGAGCGTTGCGGCGTGACCTCCCAGTGGCATCCGAAGATGTCAGTTAGGGCGCTCCCGGTTACCCAATCGGGCGACGTCCGCTCATGTCGAGATCAGTGCAGGCGGACCGCTGAGGTCTGACGTCCTGCACTTGCACGGAGGTCAGGCCGGTTTCAAGTAACTGCCCGGCTCATTGAGGGGTTGGATGGTCGACACTGGCGGCCCGTCACGGGTTGACTGGGGCGGTCGGTGACGAGCGGTCAGGTCGATGAGCGCAGACGTCATCGTCCAGCGCGCCCATGTGCGGCGAGGGTGGCGAGGGCGCGCAGTGTCACGGCGCCGCGCCACTCCACGCGTTGCCCCGGGGACCAGTCGAGCCAGTCGAACATCCAGCCGCCGTCCTCGAGCTGCTCCTCCTCGAGCTGGTCCAGCTCTGCCTCGATGTGCTCCTCGGCGAACAGGGTCCGGCTGCGCAGGCCGCGGCGTGGTGAGAGGACGAGGGCGGTGAGGCGCTCGTCCTCCGTGCCACCAGGGACGGGAATTGTGCCATCGGACCCGATCTTGGGTCGGAGCGACTCGATTGCTGCACGGGCGCGGTCCTCGTCCGATTCGTGATCGAGGAAGTCGAGTGCGAACTTGACCCAGTAGGCGTCGAGCTGGTCAGGGCGATCGACTCGGGACCAGCACCAAGATTTCGCGACGTCGAGCCAGGGGGTCTGGACCCTGGCCCGGGTCAAGACGGATACGACCCCGAAGGTGATGAACGAACCGTCCGGATTGGGCGTCATCCACGGTGCGTGCGGATGGTCGGCCGCACTGGGGAGGACGAAGGGCAGGGCCCCGTCAGCGCGGGCGTTCTGGGCCGCCCAGCTCGCAGCCTGAGTCACCATGGGGTCGTCCAGGGCGCCGACTTCAGCGAGCACCTCGAGTGCGTGCAGCGTGGCAGTCGGCTGGCTCGCGGGGTCCCGGACGTCGGGTTCCAGGGCATGGCCGAAGCCGTGGTCCGGGTTCTGATAGGCGTGCAGCGCCGTGAGGACTCGTTCCACCGGGGCGTCGTGGAGTAGCACCGCGAGTCGGTGCCTGTCCAGGAGGCGGGCGGTGTTGGAGATGAACTGCTCGGCAGCAGCGATGTCGATGGGCACGGCGCCCACGCTAGGCGGATGCCCCGCCGAGTGCTTCCAGAAATCGGACGGGCGTCATGCCAGTGAGCCGCCGCACCTCGTCGTTCATGTGTGCCTGGCTGGAGTAGCCCGCCAAGAGCGCTCTGCCTGCCAGGTCAGGGGCGTGAAGGTGCATGAACCGGCGGAGCCGGCCGACGCGCGCCAGCATTTTGGGTCCGTACCCCACCGCCGCCACCGTCCGCCGATGCAGCTGTCGTTCGCTGACGCCGAGTTCCGCTGCCACCGCGGCGACCCGAGCGCGCGGACGAGCCAGACCCAGTGCCGCCGCCTGGACCAAGGGGTCGGGCGTAGCGCCGCGGGAGCGCACTGCATCGAGCAGGTGACGACCTCGAGAATCGGCGGGTACCACGGCAAGCGTCTCAGCGAGTCGCAATGCCTTGTGGCCCCACAGGTCGGCGGCATCGACCTGGCGGTCGCGCAGCTCCGCGGCATGCCAGCCCAGCGCAGCACCCGCAGCTCCGGGACGGAGGCGAACCCCAGCCACCTCGGCGTCCGCCGGCAGGTCGACCAGGCGTGGGCCTGTATCACCACCCGAGACCACCAACTCGCCGTTGCCGAACCAGATCAGGTCGAGGCAGCCGTCGGGCACTACCAGTTGGGCATGTCGATGGCAGACGCGCTGCTCCCACATGCATGCCACGAGCGAGGCCGCCGGTCCGGAGACCACGTCCTCCCGGTAGTGCGAGATCACAACCTGATCCTACAAAACTGGCCGCCGTTCTCCTCCCACAACAGGACGTCGATTGGCATCGAACATCCGGATCTGCCGCCGAGCGGGCGCGCCGTGCCCGGGGGTTCGCCCCTGGCCTGGCGCTGCCCGGATGCCTCCTCCGCGGTGACGTTCGGGTGGCGTCAAGGCAGACGTCGGTGGCGATGTCGGTCGTCGTGGGGCTGCTATCCGAAGGGGTGGGCGGGCCAGTGAAGGCGTGGTCGCGGGAGTCAGGCGGTGGCGTGGTCCGGCTGCGCGAAGCACCACGTCGAGGACCTGGTCGGGGTTGGCGGCGTAGCTTGCGCTGAACCAGGCCATGTTCGCTTCTACCACGGCCCTGTGTTCGTCGCCGCGGTCGGCGTTGCTGGCCAGGCCGACATCGACGACGACGGCGCTGGGTAGGCTGGCTGCGCAGGCGCCGAGCAGGCTGGCGGCGAAGTCGAGCACCGCGGCGCGATGCGGGCCGGCGTCGAGGGGAGCCGGGTCGAGCCGTCCGTTCGTGGCGTAACGGCTGCCGGCGTGCACGGTGGCGTCGTCGGCCCGCCGGAATCAAACCGCACCTGCCGCGATCCGCGCGACTGCAGCTGAGCTGTTGGCTGCGGTGTCCGCGACGGGCTGCGGTGTGGTCGCGATGACCGGTCGACCCTACCGGCCGAACCGTGTTCGGTGTATCGGTCAGCCCACCTCTTCGCCGTCGGCCAGGACACGTCGTAGCGTTCAGCTGCTCGGGCGACTGGCCAGCCCTCATCCACGATCAGACGCGCCAAGCGCAGACGTGCGCGAGGGGTCAAGGCAGCGTTAGCGCGGGGCACGAAGGCCTCCTGGTTGGCGGAGCGGTTCCTAGACAGCTCCACTCCGAGACCGGAGGCGTTCACTTACCTACTACATCAGAGCGTGTCGTCACACTAGGGCGCCGGAGCCGCCGCCGAGGCAGTCGTCCGCACCGTCACCGCGACCATCGTCAACAACGTCATTGTGGCGGCGGCCGTGCGTCCCTGCGGTGCACGACGCGGAGGAGCCTGCTCGCGACCGCTTGCTCAGCGAAGCTGGTCGGCGAGGCTAAGCACCGCCTCATCGAACGCCTTGTCGGATTCGTAAGGGCTGTGTCCTTTGATCGGGGGCGAGAAGTCGTCGCCGGTCGGAGCCGTGACGCCGTGTGGGTCGCGAAGCCGGCGGTCCACCGCCGCCGTTCGATCGACGGCGTCGGGCGCCTCGTCGGGTCGCGGCGTCGGGAAAACGCGGCCGCCGATCGGATCGGTGTCTCGCCACAGGTTCACCCACCGCCAGTCGACCCGGTCGGCGATCTCGTGGATCACCTCGTCGCTGACGTAGGCGGGAAAGAGGCGGGCGTACAACCGTCGAAGGGGCGAGCCGTGGGTGAGCAGGGCGATCCGGTCGGTGACCCGTGGTGGCAGTTGGAGCACCGTCGCGGCGAGCAGGACGGAACCGTGGCTGTGTCCGGTGAGCACCACAGTGTTGCCGGAGTCGACGAGGTGGGTGATCCGGCAGGTCAGTTCGGGAACGGCGCGTTCGGCGTAACACGGTGGCGCGAACGGGTGCGCGGCTCTGGGCCAGAAGGTGCCAAGGTCCCACAGCACGCCGACGTACCGGCGAAAGCCGGGGGTGCGGTAGGCGAAGATTCCACCGACGATCAGGCCGACGATGATGGCGGCGATCAGGTAGCTGCCGACACCGATGCCGACGTTGACGGAACTGGCCGGCAGCCCGAGGTAGCGCTGGACCAGTTCGCCGGGAGGCGTCGGCAGCAGGCCAAGCGCAACCGCCGCTACGCCGACTCCGGCCAGGCAGGCGTAGAGCACCGCGAGCGGCACCAGCCGTTCGGTGAACCGGGCACGGGCGATGGCTCTGCGCACCTGCCGTAGCCGCGGCGTGGCATCGCTCGGCGCATCTGGGAAGTCACGAGCAACGATCGACGACGCGGCACGGACCCGGCCCGGTCGTGACGCCAGCGTTACCACGCCGGCGACGGTCAGCGTTACCAGCACCGCCAGCGTAAAGCCGAGAAGCGCCCAGATGCAGGACCGCGGAGGGCTGGTAATCAGCGTCCCCGCGGTCGGCGCACCCCTATTCAGGACGTCGGACACCCGATAGACCATTTCAGCGGAGAACGCGAGCGCCAGACTGATCGCGGCGACGGAGGTCGCCAGGGCGCCGAACCCGAGCGAGGGCGCGACATCCGGCTGTCGATCCCGGTGCCAGAACAGCGCCGCCCCCAGGGCTGCCAGCAGCACCGCCTGACCGGTGAACAGCCCGACGACGGTCAGGTTGTAGCCGGGCAGTCCGTTCCTGTCCGGCCAGGAGGCCGAACTGGTCAGAACGTGGATCCAGACCAGCGCGGTCAGGCCGAGGGCGATCGGGCGCAGCACGCTGACCAACCGGTCGAGCCGCCGTTCCGTGGGCGCGGTCAGGGGTGGAGTGCAAAGCAGAACCGCGCAGGTGATCAGCACGAGTCCGGCAGCTGCCGCCAGCGTGACGGTGCCGATCGACAAACCTTGTGCGGCCCGGGCGCCGAGCAGGCTGAGGTCCAGCGTGGCGAACGCCGCCGCGACGTGAATCGAGCGCAGTCGACCGATGAGCGGCTCATTGTCCCACCGGCCGACGGCGGTGAGCCGGTTCGCCGCAAGGGGTTGGTCGGCCGCACGGAAGATGTGGAACGGGAGTGCCGGGCGAGCGCTGATCGCCCACACCAGGCTGATGGCCGCAGCCGGCACCAGCGCGAGTACCGCGAGGCGCAGTCCGGCCGGACGCTCCCCGAGCCAGGAGAGCCAACTACGTCCGGCCAGGCACTCCGGCGAGGACATGCACTTCCACGCAATCACATCCAGCGTGGTCCCCACGATGCTCAGCACGTACATCCCGGTCAGGGTGAGTGCCAACAACCGACACAGGGCCTTGATAACCGGGTCCGATCGGGTTCCGGCCGGACGCATCCAGATGGCGAGGTTGATCAGCATGAAGGGCAGCAGGATCACCATCGCCAGCGTTCGCGCCGCGTTGCCAGCGGGCAGATTGTTCCAGCGGTAGGCCTCCAGCGTCACCCCGTCCGCCTCGCCGCCCTCGTGGTTTCCTGGCCGAAGTCGGTAGAAGCCGCCCCTGTGGTCACCCGCCACCTGCTGCGCGTGCGGTCGATCCAGCAGGTCATCCGGGCTAGTGGCGGACACCCCGTGCACCCGCAGTTCCACCACGGCGTCATCCCCGGCGCGCCCGCCCGCCTCGCGATGATCCATCCGGTACCGGCCCCTCGGCGTGTGCACAGCTCACACCGACCCGCTCGGCTGATCCGACGGCGCCCGCGTGGCGCAACGGGCGTACCCCACGAAGGGGGGGACAACCCTTGAGCTGTGGGTGGGCCCGCCCCGCGGCCGGCGCGATCACCGCCATCTAACCTGGCGGGGGCAGGAGTCCGGGCGTTCGTTGGTCACAGCCAGTCGTGTTCGCGGGCGTAGCGCGCCGCTTCGTACCGATTACGAGTCTGGGTCTTTGTCCAGCCGGCCTCTTCGTTACCCACCACCAGAGATCATGAGTCGCCCATGAGTCGCGGCCGTCGAACGCGGGGGACAAGCGGGGTTACGCCCCGGTTCGTTAGTTGCGCTTTGTAACCGATGTCAGCCCTGCTCGATGCCGGCCTCGCGGGCCGCCTGCAACGTGGCGCCGGACGGATCGGTCGGTGCGTCCACAGTGCCGCCTTTGCGGAACCCCACGGTCTCACCCTGGCTGCCCGACGCACTCGGCAGGTACATGTGACCGCCGGGCCGGTGGCTCACCACCGGACGCGCGTGCCGGACCCCCGACGGCCGACCGGCTCCTGCCCCAGATGGATCACCGCCGCAGGTTAAGGGCACATCCGCACAGGGGTGTTGGAGTACCTGAGTACCTCAGACCAACCCGGAGTGTCACCACTGCGGTACGGTCGGACATGGCGGGCCCGCCGGTTGTAGCGGTCGGCGGGCCGCCGCCCAGACCGCTACCTGGGGGAGATTATGACGACCAAGCCATCGGGCGAGCAGACCATCGGGCAGAAGCTTCGCCGCCACCGCAAGGCCAGCCGCCTTACTCAGGAGCAGCTCGCCGAACGGGCCGGACTCAGCATCGAGATCGTCCGGAAGCTCGAGCAGAACGTGCGCCGGTCCACCAGCCTGTCCACCCTCCACGCGCTCGCCCGCGCCCTGAACGTATCCACCACCGCGCTGATCGGTGACGCCACCGAGGCCGCCGCCCGCGCCGAGCCGGATCACCGACCGTTGTCGCTGGCGGCCATCCGCCGCGTCATCGCACCCGTGCGCGGCCTCGACGGCACGCTGCTCACCTCACGAGTCGGTGACCCGCCCACACTGGACGCGCTCACCGCACGCCTACGGGACGTCGACCGCACCTACCAGCGCAACGACTACGCCCGCGCCCTGGCCGACCTACCGCCGCTGCTCACCGACGTCCGCGCCGCCGTCGACATCGCCTCCGACCGGGACCAGCCCGCCGCGTACGCCCTGCTGGCCCGCACGCAGCACCTGACCGGGAACCTACTCATCCAGCTGCGCGCCGGTGACCTCGCGCAGACCGCGCTGACCGGCGCCCTCGACGCCGCCCGCCAGTCCGGCGACCAGGTCGTCGCGGCCACGGTCATCCAAGGCATGTGCTGGCTCCTGATGCGCCAGGGCCGCCTGGCCGAGGCCGCAGAGCTGGCGGTGTCCACAGCCGACCAGATTGAGCCGCGGTTCTCCCGAGCCACCCCGGCGGAACTCGCCGCCTGGGGTTGGCTGCTGGTGGGTGGGGCAGCCGCGTACGCCCGAGACAACCAGCCGGGCACGGCCGCCGACCTGGTCGACGCCGCGCAGGCCGCCGCGGTACGGATCGGCGAGCGGGCACCCGGCCCGGGGCACCTGATGATGGTCGGCGGGTTCGATCCGGGTCGCGTGCAGATGGCGCGGGTCGAGAACGCCGCGGTGGCCGGCGACCCGGGACGGGTGTTGGACCTGGCGCGGTTGGTGCCGGCAGGGCCGACGCCGGTGGGATCGAGCTGGCAGCGTCACCGCCTGGACGTTGCGTGGGCGCACGCGCAGCGCCGCGCGCATCAGGACGCGACCGATGTGCTGGTGGAGCTGCGGCACCTCGCGCCAGCGTGGCTGCGGCAGCAGCGGTACGCGCGGGAGATCGTGGACACGATTTCCGATGGTCGGCGTCGGGCGATGACGGAGGATCTCGCGGATCTGGCGCAGGTCGTGGGCTACATTCCCTGACAGATCGCACGCGGTGTACCACTTCGGCGACTCGCGGCGACTCGCGGTGAGTTGCGGTACGTGGGGTACCTGGATACCTCACCTTGCTCCCGGGACTCTGAGGTCAGGACGCGGTAACTACCGGTCACAGGCGGTGGGCCGCGCCCCTCGGAGCGAGGGAGACGACACTGTGCGCATCATCCCCTGGCTGCGGCACCTGCTGGCCGATGGGTCCGCGACGCCGCCGGCCGGCCCGCCCATTTCAGGAACGCGAGCAGGCGGCAGCGCAGGCACGGCTGTTCGCCCAGGCCCGCCGCCGCAGGGCCGAGTACCGCTACGGCAGGCCGGCCCGGTGACCGCCCGGACGATGCCCACCCCGGGCACCCGAGTGTCGGTGCGGGCCGGCGAGTGGCAGACCGCCCCCGGCGTCGACGCCCACACGTCCCACGTCATCGACATCGTCAGCGTCCACGACTCCCACGACCCCGCCTACAGCTGGGTGTACGGGCACGGCCCGGAGTGTTCGTGGGAGTCCGCCGACTGCACCGCCCCGTTCTGCTGGGAACTGCTCGTCAAGGTCGACGTCCTGACCGCCGCAGCGAGCGAGCAGCCGTGAGCGCCCCGGGTCTCGCCCTGCCAGCGGCCCGCTGGCGGGACACCCTGCGCGAGCACCAGGCCGTCGACGGCCAGTGCCCCATCTGCAAAACCGGCCCCCGCTGCTGGGAGTGGGCGGAGGCCTTCGGGCAGCTCGTCGCCCACGACCTGTGGATGCCCCCAGGACCACCCCTCACCAACGACCGGCCGCACCCGGCGGCCGGCGGATGAGAAGGAGCAACACCGTGGCTCAGCTCAACTTCGTTCGCCCGAACCGCTGCGACAACAGCGGCCCGAACTGCGTGGAGGTCGCCATCGCCGCCGGCAGCAAGCGGATCATCCGCAGCTCGAAGCGCCCGGGCGAGCAGATCCTCGTCGACGAGGACGAGTGGGCTCCGTTCGTGGCGAGCATCCGCGCCGGCCAGGACTTCTGACCCGATGATGGATGGGCCGATCGACACCTCACCCGGTCGGCCCATCCCCACCGGCCCGCAGCGCTGCATGGGCTGCAAGACCCGGGTCTTCATCGCGGCACCACACGAGTGCGGCGGCGACAAGATCTACCTCGAAGGCATGGACTGGTGGTGCGACTGCCCCGAACCGGGGTGCCGCCAGCGACAGCAGGGCGTCTGGCAGCCGGCCCCGGAACCTGAACCGCCCCGACGACCCCGAGGCCGACCACCGAAGATCAAGCCCTGAACGGCACAGCCCCCTCGCAACGCAGAGGTGGCGAGGGCTTCACGCTGTCGGGCTACACGGCGACGCCGCTGCCTTCGTCATGCTCTCGCGAAGCCGAAGCAGTTCACGATCGTGCTAAGCGAGATTAGGGCAGCCACTGGTGCCGCCGTTCGGGCGCGGCAGCGTCGCCTCTGGCCGGCAGCAGACCGGGCGGCGTGAGCGGCGCTATCAGCTGTGTCGGCGACGCGTGAGCGACGACGGCGAGGTCAGCCGGCCGGGGTGGGGTTTGCCGGGACAGGGAGCAGGTTGCGCTCTGCGAAGACCTTCTTGGCGACGAGCGTGGCGTTGACGGCCCGTGGCACGCCGCAGTAGACCACCGCCTGCAGCAGCGCCTCGACTATCTCCGACGGCGTCAGGCCCGCGTTGAGTGCCCCGTTGACGTGCACCTCTAGCTGGGCCCCGGCATCACCGAGGCCGGTCAGAATGCCGAGGGTGAGCAGCTCCCGGTCCCGGCGCGCGAGCTGGGGCCGGACGTAGAGATCCCCGTAGGACCAGGCGACGGAGCGACGGCTGAGTTCGGGCGAGACGTCGGCGAGGGCTTCCAGGAGTCTCTGCGCGGCGCCGCTGTCGGCCTGTCGCAGCGCCTCAAGGCCCCGCTCGTACTGCTCGTCTCCCGCCATGGTCACGCCCTACCTCTGCCAATCGTCCTGTCGGTTGGACCGGCGGGTACCCGTTGCCGTGCCGGACAAACGGGTCGCGTCCCGCGCGTCAGTCGATAGGGGGCGCGGCCGGTGAGATCAAGGAGGAGGTCCTCCAAGCTGCTTAGCCAAACCAGGACGCGGGGAAGCAGTTTGGGAGCAGCGGGGTGCCCGGAACGGCCTTGAACTGCGTCAAACGGCATCGAACGGCGCTCAACTGCGCTCACCCCTGCTGCGGCTCCACGTTGCCGCAGGTCAGAGGCGGTGCGGCGTCCTGTTTCCCGCGGAGTGCTCCGCGGTTTTCTGCAACAGTCGACAGCGCTCATCATCGGTCTTCCTGGCATCGGCGAGCCACCGTTCATCCTGGGCTGGGACCTCTCCGGCGTCGTCGAAGAGGTCGGCTTCGGCGTGCACACCCTGCGCGTCGGTGACGAGGTGTACGGCATGCCGTGGTTCCCGCGCCAAGCCGGCGGCTACGCCGAGTACGTCACCGCTCCGGCACGCCAGTTCGCCGCCAAACCCACCAAGCTCGACCACGAACACGCGGCGGCTGTGCCGCTCGCCGCCCTTACGGCCTGGCAAGCCCTCACTGACGGCGCGCGTATCACACCCGGCCAGCGAGTGCTCGTACACGCGGCCGCTGGCGGCGTCGGCCACCTTGCGGTTCAGATCGCCAAACACCTGGGTGCTCACGTCATCGCTACCGCACGTGCCGCAAACCACGACTGGCTACGTGGCCTCGGTGCCGACGAACTCATCGACTACACCAGGGGACCGTTCGAGGAAGCCGTGTACGACATCGACGTCGTTCTCGACCTTCCCGGTGACGCCGCCGACAGAACCAGCATTCGATCGCTTGACACACTGCGCCCAGGTGGACTGATCATCCCCATTCCGGGAGCGTCCGCCGAGCTCATCGCAGAAGCAGGCCAGGTGCAGAAGATACTGCCGCTCACTCCTGCCGCCGCAGCGCACGTTCATGGCGAACAGAGACACAACAAGGGCAAGCTTGTGCTGAGGGTCATGGACTGATTGCACGGCCCCGAGTAAGCAGGTCCACAACCTATTCGGGTGTCTACCAGTTACGAAATGACCCGGTCCAAGCCGTACTAAATCGAGCGATTGCCAGGTACGGATGATCCCAGAACGGCGACGGCTGCGGTCCTTTGGATGGGCGAGTGCAGGGCACCGGAGCGTTGTGTCGAGTGTGGGGCAGTTCGTCGGAGATCGTTACCGCCCAGCCGACATGATCGCCAGCGGCAGTATGGGTGACGTGTGGCGATCCGCCGCGAGGCACGCTCGATGGCGGCCCTGCGTCACTCTCCGCGCCCGAAGTGCTTACCGATGCCGGACAGAGACGAGGGGCTTTGACCTGCGGTGATGGAGATCGAGCGGTGCGGCGTGACCTCCCAGTGAAGAGCGAAGTGGTCAGGTGGCGCTGTTCCCAGGGTGGCTGGCGCCGGCCAGCGGACCTACCCGAGCAGCGCCACCGCCGCGGCCATGGTGGCCAGTGACAGCGTCGTGGTCACCACCACCGCCCGGTTGGCCACCGCCTCGCCGACGCCGTACTCCTGGCCGAAGATGAACGTGTTCTGTGCTGTCGGCAGGCCCGCGCACACCACCACGGCGAGCAACTGCGGAGCGGATAGTTGCAGGGCCAGCCCGGCCGCGTACGCGATGACCGGCTGTGCGACGAGCTTCAGCGCGGTGATCACGGCCAGCTCGGCCAGCTCGGGCGGCTCGGCCGGCTCGGCCCGCGACGGCGCCGTGCGGTGCAGCGACGCGCCGAGCGCGACCAGGGCGGCCGGAACCGCGGCGCCCGACAGCAGGGTGAGCGACGCGCCGGCCGTCGACGGCAGATGCAGGTTGGCAGCCGAGCACGCGACACCGAGCAGCGACGCCAGGATCACCGGGTTGCGTACCGGCAGGGAGGCGATACGGCGGATCCGTACCCGCCCGGCCGGGTCGCTGTGCCGGTCCAGGGCGAGCAGGATCACGGGCGTCACCACCAGCACCTGCAGCAGCACCACCTCCGCCAGGAACGACACGTTGCCGAGAACCTGCGTTGCGATCGGGATGCCGAGGTTCGCCGAATTTACGTATCCGGCGGCCATGCCCCAGATCGGCCGTTCGCCGGGCTCGCGACCGAACAGCCAGCTCGCGCCGACCCACCCGAACCCGACGACCGTGGCCGTGCTCACTCCAAAGGCGAGCAGCGAGCGGCCGGCGAACCCCGAGAGTGGCATTCTGGACAGGGCTAGGAACAGGGCTGACGGCATCGCAAGATGGAACACGAATCGGCCGAGCACCGACGCCACCGCCTCACCCAGCAGGCCCCAACGACAGGCCGCGTAGCCGACCGCGGTAAGGATCCAGATCGGTACGAACGCCGACACCAAGCTCATACGGGCGTCACCGGCGGGCGGGCGTCGCGCCAGCTCAGGGACTGGCGGGCGTCCGGGGCGTACGAGTCGAAAAAGCCGGCGACAATCTCCACCTGGGCGAGAACGTCATCGACCTGCGCAGGGCGAGCCCGGCTGCGTAACACTCCACCGCGCTTTCGCCGGTCTTCAGATACACCGACGCGTGCAAGGTGCGTACCAAGCCGCCGGGCAGCCGCGGTTGTCAACGTGTACGTCGATCCGGAAGCCACGAGTTCAGCCTCGCATCTCGTCCGGACCGAGCAAACATCCCGCTCATCCGCAACTTCACGGGGTCATTCCCAACGTGCATCTGCCGCTGACAAGGCGCGGCGAGCGTGGGCGTGTTTTCCGATCGACCGGTGCGGCTGCGGGCGCCAGCGCTGGCGCCAACCAAAGCACTGGACCGGCAGCTCACGATCGGTCGGCGGCGCGGTGCGAGCCGGCAGGTCAGAGGCGCTGCGGCGTCCTGTTTCACACCGAAGAGGTCGCTGGTTCGATACCAGCATCGCCCACTCTCAGTTTGCGCAGGTCAGCAAGCCCGTTACCGGAGTAGCCGGTAACGGGCTTGCTGTATGTGCTGCTTACTCTGGGAGCGGATTGGGAGCAGCGCGACTAGTTCTCGGTTCGACCCGCCGTGGACTGTCCGGCTGAGTGACCTGATGTGCGGTCCCGAGCAGTTCCGCTGGCTGGTTGAGGAGTCCTACCGCTACGGCGCCCACATCACGAGAGGGTGCCGCCGCGCTGTGGCTCACGGGCTGACTGATGGCCGTCGGTCCGGTGATCCGCCCACTCGCCGGTCCACAGTGCGAGGTCGCGTACCCAGCGCTCGGCCGACCTGGGGGCCGGACGCGGTGATCGTGGCCGCGCACCGAGGTTGCCCGGGCATCGGTCCGGACGGGCCACCCCCTGTGGCGGGTTGCCACCGCGCGGTCACCAGTCATGGACGGTGCCGTCGGAGAGCCGGTTGAACGGCAGGTACGCCGGCTGGTACGGGAACCGGGCGGCGGACTTCTCGTCGAGTTCCACGCCGAGGCCGGGCTGCTCGCCCGGGTGCAGATACCCGTCGGTGAACGTGAACGACTGCCGGAACACCTCGTTGGTGAGCGGCCCGTGCTGCATGTACTCCTGGATGCCGAAGTTGTGGATGGCCAGGTCCAGGTGCAGCGCGGCGGCCATGCCGACCGGCGAGATGTCGGTCGGGCCGTGGATGCCGGACTTGATCTGGTACTGGGCGGCGAAGTCGAGCAGCTTGCGCATGGCCGTGATGCCGCCGGTGTGGGTGACGGCGGACCGCACGTAATCGATGAGCTGTTCCCGGATCAGGGTCTGGTAGTCCCACACGGTGTTGAAGATCTCGCCGATGGCCAGCGGCGTGGTGGTGTGCTGGCGGACCAGCCGCAACGCCTCCTGGTTCTCCGCCGGGGTGCAGTCCTCCAGCCAGAACAGGTCGTACGGTTCGAGGGCCTTGCCGAGCTTGGCGGCCTGGATGGGGGTCATCCGGTGGTGCCCGTCGTGCAGCAGCGGCAGCTCGGGGCCGAACTCGTTGCGGACCGCCTCGAAGACGCCGGGCAGGTGGCGCAGGTACGCGCGGGTGTCCCAGTCCTCCTCGACGGGCAGCGGCGCGCGCTGGGCCGGCTCGTAGTCGTAGCGCTTGCCGTCGGAGCTGGGCTGCGCGGCCACCCCGTAGACGGCGTTGATGCCGGGCACCGAGGTCTGCACCCGGATCGACCGGTAACCGAGGTCGAGATGGTGGCGGATCGAGTCGAACAGCTCCGGCAGGTCCCGCCCGGAGGCGTGCCCGTACGCCATGATCCCGGCCCGGGACGCGCCGCCGAGCAGCTGGTAGAGCGGCATGCCGGCGGCCTTGGCCTTGATGTCCCACAGCGCGACGTCCACCGCCGCGATGGCGGCCATGGTGACAGGTCCCCGCCGCCAGTACGCCGACCGGTAGAGAAACTGCCAGGTGTCCTCGATCCGGTGCGGGTCCCGCCCGATCAGCAGCGGGACGACGTGGTCAGCCAGGTAGGACACGACCGAGAGTTCCCGGCCGTTGAGGGTGCCGTCTCCGAGCCCGGTGAGTCCCTCGTCGGTGGTGATCCTCAGGGTGACGAAGTTGCGGTCGGGGCTGGTGACGACGACGTCCGCTGCGACGATCTTCACGCAGGTGCCTTTCTCGAGAGGGGTGTGAACGGGGGCCGGTCGTCCGGGAGAGGCGGCCCGGCGAGTGGTCACCGACGCGGGGCCGGCCCGCTGGACTGCCGGATGGTCAGGTGCGTGGGCAGCAGCACGGTCTGACGGGACGCCGTTTCCCCCAGGTGCTCAAGGTGGTCCAGCAGCATCGACACCGCCACCCGGCCGGCCTGTTCGATCGGCGCGGTGAGGGTGGTCAGCGGGGGGCTGCAGAAGTCGGCGCCGAAGATGTCGTCGCAGCCCACCACGCTGATCTCGCCGGGGACGTCGACGCCGCGTTCGGCCAGCCGCCGCAGTATGCCGATCGCCAGCAGGTCGTTGAAGGTGACGCCGGCGGTGGCGCCGGTGTTCAGCAGCGCGTCCGCGGCGACCGACCCGGAGCTGCGGGACACGCCGAACGGTCCGATGCGGGCCGCGGTGAGGCCGTGTCGGGCCATCGCGGTCCGCATCGCCCGCCACCGGGCCTCGTTGGCCCAGGAGGACGGCGGTCCGGCGACGTACGCGATCGCCCGGTGGTCCAGCGAGACCAGGTGCTCGACGGCCTGCATCACCCCGTCCGGGCTGTCGATGACGACGCTGCGCACCCCGGGGACGTTGCGGTTGACGGTGACGACCGGTAGTTCGGCGGCGATGACGGAGAGCGTCTGCTCGGGAAGGCGGGAGGCGGCGAGGATCACCCCGTCGACCGAACGGCGCACCTTGTGCAGCAGATGGTTCTCCAGCTCGGCCGAGTCCTCGGTGTCGATCAGCAGCAGGGCGTGGCCGGCAGCGCGCAGTTGTTGCTGCGCGCCGCGGATCAGTCCGAAGTAGAACGGATTCGTCGCGTCCGAGACGAGCAGGGCGACCGTTTCGGTACGCCCCGAGGACAGCGCCCGCGCCTGGGTGTTGGGTACGTAGTTCAGCTCGCGGGCGGCGGCCTGGATGCGTTCCCGGGTGACCCGGTTGACCCGGTCGGGCCGGCTCAACGCCCGGGACACGGTGGAGGCGGCAACGCCGGTGAGGGCAGCGATGTCGTTGATGGTAACGCGGCCCTCCCGGCGTACCGCCGCACGGGGAGAGGACGCGCCTTCGGGGTTCATGCACATCAGCAGAGCATCGGTGGCAATTAATGGCAACCGATTGCCACCCGGTTTCCATGGTTGTTACGTTCCCTCGCACGCTTCATCGATCCGGGGAAATTCCCGGGCGTCTGGCTGTGTGCTTCCCACACCATTCCTCTCCGGACAGCCACCACCCAAGGAGCAGAGATGAATGCCACCCGCGCGCTTCTCGCGGCGGCCCTGGCCGTCACGGTCGCCACACCCGTCACCGCCTGCGACCCCGGTAGCTCCGCCGAGGACGGCAGGACGCTCAACGTGCTCGTCGCAGCGAACTCGATCTATCCCACGGAGCAGAAGCAGTGGTTCGCCGACGTCTCGGCGAAGTTCCAGCAGCAGGCCGGGGCGACTGTCACGTTCGAGACCTTCGCCAGCCCCACCGACGAACTCACCAAGATCCAGACATCGATGCTCTCGGGGCAGGGGCCGGACATCTATGCCCTCGGCACCACCTTTACCCCGACGGCATACTCCACCGGCGCCTTCGTCGACCTCACCGCCGACCAGTGGACGAAGATCGGCGGCCGGGACCGGTTCCTGCCCGCCACCCTCGGCATCTCCGGCCCGGACGCCACGCACGAGGTCGGCATCCCCTTCACCAGCCGTCCGTTCGTCATGGCGTACAACAAGGAACTGCTGGCCGCGGCGGGCATCGACAAGCCGGCCAGCACCTGGGACGGCCTGCGGCAGCAGGCCAGACAGCTGACCGGGGCCGGCAGGTACGGCCTGGCCGTGGCCTACGGCGACGGCTTCGACCCGTGGAAGTTCATCTGGGCGATGAGCATCCAGGCCGGCAACCCGCTGGTCTCCGACGGCAAGGCGCGGCTGACCGATCCGGTGACGGTCAAGGCCTACCAGACGTACCTCGGATGGCTCGCCACCGACAAGGTCGTCGACCCGGCGGCGACCGGCTGGAAGAACGCCCAGGCCATCGCCGCGTTCGGCGCCGGCAAGGCCGCCTTCCTGCCGATGGTCTCGGCGACCTCGAAGGTCACGCTGGACAAGTCCGCGGTCGCCGGCAAGTACGGCTACGCCGTCATGCCGACCGTCCCGCCGGGCGCCACCAGCCTGGCGTCGGGCGGTGTCGGCGCCACCAGCATCCTCTCCGGTGACAACCTGGTGATCGCCAAGTACAGCAAGAACCAGGACCTGGCGCTGCGCCTGGTGAACATGCTGACCACCGCCGAGTCGCAGGAGGCCTACTACCGGACCTTCGGCGAGTTGCCGACGAACGCGGAGCTGGCGAACCGGCTGGTCGCGGACCCGGCGCTCGCGGCCATCGTGGACTCCGCGTCGAAGGCGCACGGCACCCCGTTCCACGGCGGGTGGAGCAAGGTGCAGCTCGCGCTTGTCAACGTGGTCGTCCAGTCGGTGCCCAACCTCGCCGCCGGCAAGGTCGACGACACGTCCCTCAAGGACCTGCTCACCCAGGCCCAGTCCGAGGCGCAGGCCGCGCTGGACAAGGCGAAGTAGATGACGGTCACCGACCCAGCGACCGCGGACGCTCCGGGCACCGGCGATGCGCGCCGGGCCGGGGTGGCCCGCCCGTCCCCGCCGCGCCGCCGTCGCGGCGCGACCGCCGGCGGTGCCGCGGTGTGGCTGCTCGCGCCCGGCGGCCTGCTCACCCTGACCGTCATCGTCGTGCCGTTCGTCGTCGCGCTGGTGATGTCGCTGCTCGACCTCGACCAGTACACCTTCCGGCAGTGGCTGTCGGCGCCGTTCGTCGGCGCCGGCAACTACGTCGAGGCGGTGGGCCGCACCAGCCTGCCGCACGCCATCTGGGTCAGCGGGTCCGCGGCGGTGATCGCGACGCTGCTCGCGTTGCCGCTGGGGGTCGCCGCCGCGCTGACCACCCACCTGCCGTTCCGCGGGCGGTCGCTGATCCGGTCCCTCTACCTCATCCCGTACGTGCTGCCCGCCTTCGTCGTCGGCACCATCTGGCGGATCATCCTGCAACCCGACGGGGTCGCCAACCAGGGCCTGGCGACCCTGGGCATCGCCGGCGGCCTGTGGCTGAACGGGCCGAAGAGCTACCTTGCCCTGATCGTCGTGCAGGCCTGGTCGGGCTGGCCGCTGGTCTACCTGCTCGCCCTGGCCGGCCTGCAGGGCATCGACGACAGCCTGCACGAGGCCGCCGCGCTCGACGGCGCGCAGTGGCGGGCGAAGCTGCGCCACGTCATCCTCCCGCTGCTGCGCCCCCCGGTCGCGCTCGCCGCGATCATCTCGCTGCTGCACATGGTGAACAGCTTCACCCTGCCGTTCGTGCTGTTCGGCGTCCCGAGCCCGCACGACGTGGAGGTGCTGCCGGTGCTGACGTACGTGGAGAGCTTCCAGAACCTGCGGTTCGGTCTGAGCGCGGCGATGGCCGTGATCTCGCTGGTGCTGATCCTGGTCCCGCTGCTGGTCTATCTGCGCACCGTCAGACTCGACGCGCCGGAGGCCGCCGCATGAACCCCGTGCTTCGCCTGCTGCCGCGACCACTGCAGATCGGCCTGACGGTGTTCCTGCTGACCATCGTCGGCGCGCCGGTCGGCTACGTCTTCCTCGCCTCGGTCAACACCGACCTGGCCGTGGCCGCCGGTGAGATCTGGCCGGAGCGGGTCAACGTCGGCAACTACGTCCGGATCTGGTCGACAGTCCCGCTCGGCCGGGGGCTCGCGAACAGCCTCCTCGTCGCCGGCACGGTGGCGGTGACCTGCGCGGCGGTCGCGGTCTTCTCGGCGTACGTTCTGGTCCGGCACCGGTTCCGGGGTCGGCGCACCGTGCTGCGCGCGCTGCTGGGCATGCAGTCGATCCCCGGCACGCTGCTGCTCCTGCCGGTCTTCGTGCTCTTCGCGACGATCGGCAACAGCCTCGGCGTGCAGACGATCGGCACCCGGTGGTCGCTGGTCGTCACCTACCTCACGTTCGGGCTGCCGTTCTCCACCTGGATCATGGTGACCTACCTGCGTGAGCTGCCCGGCGAGCTGATTGAGGCCGCCCGCGTGGACGGTGCCGGGAGCTGGCAGATCCTGCTGCGTGTCGTCATCCCGCTGAGCTGGCCGGGTCTGGTCGTCGCGGCGATCTTCGCGTTCCTGCTCGGCTGGAACGACGTGCTGTTCGCCTCGGTCATGACCGACGTGGACACCCGCACCGCGGCGGTCGTGCTGCAGGTCTTCGGCGCGGCGCAGGAGGGCGGGGCGATCCCGCCGTACGGGCAGATGATGGCCGCCGCCCTCGTCTGCGCGGCCCCGGTGGTCGCCCTCTACCTCGCCTTCCAGCGGTACATCGTCAGTGGGCTGACCGCGGGAGGTGTGAAGTGACGGCGTGGACGCTGTCCGGGTTCGGCGACGAGATCGATCCCGACCCGGCGGTGCAGCTCGCGGTGCTCAGTGCCCTCGGTGCCCGGCACATCGAGGTGCGCAGCGCGTGGGGCACCAACGTGGTGGAGCTCGGCGACGCCCAACTGGACGCCCTGGCGGAGGCGGTCGACGCGCGCGGCATGGCGGTTTCGGCGGTCGCGTCGCCCGTCGGGAAGGTCGACGTGACCACCGAGGACGGCGGTGAGCTCCACCGGCTGCGCGCCGCCGTGGCGGCGGCGCACCGGCTGAGCAGCCGGTATGTCCGGATCTTCTCGTTCTACCGCCCGACCGGGGTCGCCCCGGCCGAGATCCGCGCGGCGGTGCTGGCGCGGATGCGGGCCTTCGCGGCCCTCGCCGAGGACTCCGGCGTCGTGCTGCTGCACGAGAACGAGAAGGACATCTACGGCGATGTGCCGCGGCGGGTCGCCGACCTCGTCGAGTCGGTCGACTCGCCCGCGCTGCGCGTCGCCTGGGACAACGCGAACTTCGTGCAGGTCGGGGTGCGGCCCTACGACGACGGGTACGCGCTGCTGCGCCCGCACCTGGAGTACCTGCAGATCAAGGACGCGGTAGCGGCCACCGCCGAGGTCGTGCCCGCCGGCCACGGCGACGGCCAGCTGCTGCGGACGCTCACCGCGCTGCGCGACGACGGCTATGCCGGCTTCGCCTCCCTCGAACCGCACCTCGCCAGCCAGCACGACCTCGGCGGATTCTCCGGCCCCGCCGAGTTCGGCCGGGCGGCGCGCGCGTTCGTGAACCTCACCGCCTCGATAGGAGTGTCTCTTCGATGACCGTCCTCAACGTCGTGATCACGGGCAGCGGGGTCATCGCCCGCACCCACGCCGGGGCGATCCTGCGGCACCCCGGGCTGCGCCTCACCGCGCTCGCCGACCCGGACTCGCAGGCCAACGACCGGCTCGCCGGGTGGATCGGCGAGCAGGGCGGCCCGCCGCCGGCCCGGTACGCCTCGCTGGGCGAGGCCCTCGCGGCCGAGGCGGCGGACCTGGTGGTGGTCTGCACGCCCAGCGGTACGCACGCCGACCTCGCCGAGGAGGCCCTCGCGGCCGGCGTGCACGTGCTCGTCGAGAAGCCCCTCGATGCCTCCCTGCCGGCGGCCCGCCGCATCGCCCGGGCCGCCACGGACGCCGAGGCGGCCGGTCAGGTCTGCGCGGTGGTCTGCCAGCACCGGTTCGACCCGGCGAGCGTCGCGGTCGCCGCCCGGGTGCGCGCCGGCGACCTGGGGCGGCTCACCTCGGCGGTGGCCAGCGTGCCGTGGTGGCGGGGCCAGCGGTACTACGACTCGGCGGGCTGGCGCGGCACCTGGGAACAGGACGGCGGCGGCGCCACCATAAACCAGGGCGTGCACACCGTGGACCTGCTGCTGTGGCTGTTCGGCCGGCCCGAGGAGGTGTTCGCCTACACCGGCGTCCTCGCCCACGAGCGGGTCGAGGTCGAGGACGTCGCCGTGGCGGCGATCCGGTTCGCCGACGGGGCGCTCGCCGTGCTGCACGCCACCACCGCGGCGTACCCGGGCCTCGGCGTGCGGTTGCAGGTGCACGGCTCGCAGGGGTCCGCGGTGATCCACGACGACCAGCTGGAATACCTGCACACCGCCGACGGCCCGGACCCGTCCGCGTACGCCGACGGGCCCGACCGGTCCGGCGACGCCGTGCCACCGTCGCAGCTGCGGGGGGCGACAAAGCCCGCCGACGCCTTCGTGACCGGGCACCTGCGGCAGTACCACGACACGGTCGAGGCGATCCTCGGCGGCCGGCGACCGGGGGTCACGGCGGTCGACGCGCTGCTCGACGTCGCCGTGGTCAAGGCGGTCTACCTCTCGGCGCACCTGCGTCGGCCGGTGTCGGTGCCGGCGGTGCTGGCCGGCGACTTCGACGACGTGCTCGCCGCCGTCGAGGGCTCCGCGGCCACGGTGTCGTCGGTCGTGCGGGCGGGGGTGGCGCGATGAGGTGGTCGGTGTTCACGGCGTCCACGCCGGACTGGACGCCGGAGGAGACGGTCGGGCAGTTGGCCGCGCAGGGCTGGGACGGTGTCGAGTGGCGGGTCACCGACCAGGAACCGGCCCGACCGCCCGGGTTCTGGGCCGGCAACCGGGCGACCGTCCCGTTGACCGGGCTGGAGGGTGAGCTGACCCGGATCGCCACGATCACCCGCGAGGCCGGGCTGGCGCTGTCCGGGCTCGGGGCGTACGTGCCGGCGGCCGACCACGGCAACGTCGAGCGGGTGTTGGCCGCGGCCGCCGCGCTGGGCGCGGAACGGGTCCGGGTGACCATGCCGCAACTGGGCAGCGGCGACTATCGAGAGCTGATGGCCGGTACCCGCCGGGACCTGGCGTGGATCGCCGGGCGGGCGGCGGAGCACGGGGTGACAGCGCTGGTCGAGCTGCACCACGGCACCATCGTCGCCTCGGCGTCGGCGGCGATGCGGCTGCTCGACGGCCTGCCGCCGGAGCATGCCGGGGTCATCCACGACATCGGCAACCTGACAATCGAGGGGTTCGAGGATCCGCTGGCCGGTTTCCAGCTGCTCGGACCGTACCTGGCGCACGTGCACGTGAAGAACGTCGCGTGGCGGGTGAGCGGCAACCGGGACGACGGGGGACCGCGCTGGTCGGCCGAGTGGGCGCCGTTGCGGGAGGGGCAGGCCGACCTGGAGGCCTATCTCGGCGCCCTGCGCCGGGTCGGCTACGACGGGTGGGTGACGGTCGAGGACTTCTCCACCGCCGTGCCGCTGGCTCAGCGGACCCGGGACAACCTGGCCTACCTTCGGGAGTTGGACCTTCGGGTACGCGCGGAGAAGGCGGGACGCTGATTCCGTGAATTGACGGGAATTCATGCTCTGTGGTTCCTGCGTCGATCGAGTGTGGCAAATGTTGGCAACCGATTGTCGGGCCCTGGCGGCGCCCATAGTGTCCAGACAACCGCCACTGGTGCGCGATCCGTGGGCCATCGTCCAGGGCCCCTCGGTACCCGTCCCCACGGAGCCACCGCCGCCTGGCCGTCGGCGGTGGCTTCCATCCTGACCCCATCAGGGAGATGTCATGCAACGCTCCGTCAGCAGGGCGAGCCGGACCGGCAGACGCCGGTCCGCGCTCGTCGCGGCCGTGTCCGGCCTGGCCGTGTTCGTCACCTACGCCCTCGCCGTGACCACCCCGTCCGCCACCGCCACCGCCGCCGCAGCCGGCTGCGGCACCGCCAACGTCGCACTGAACCGGCCTGCCACCGCGTCGTCGGTGGAGAACAGCCGGCTGTCGGCGGCCAACGCCGTGGACGGCAGTGCCACGACCCGCTGGTCCAGCGCGTTCAGCGACCCGCAGTGGCTCCAGGTGGACCTCGGTGCCAGCACCGATGTCTGCGAGGTCGTCCTCACCTGGCAGACGTCGTACGCGAAGGCGTTCCAGATCCAGGTCTCACCCGACGGGATCGGCAACTGGTCGTCGCTCTACTCCACCGCCGCCGGCAGCGGCGGCACGCAGACCATCCCGGTCAGCGGCACCGGCCGCTTCCTGCGGGTGTACGGCACCACCCGGGCTACCGGCTACGGATACTCGATCTTCGAGCTGGTGGTGCACAGCGGGTCGACGCCCACGACCCCACCGCCCACGACCCCACCGCCCACGACCGGCCCGCCCATTCCCGGTGGGGGCGACCTCGGCTCCAACGTCATCGTGTTCGACCCGTCGATGTCGTCGTCCAGCATCCAGTCGAAGCTGGACCAGGTGTTCGCCACGCAGGAGACAAACCAGTTCGGCACGCAGCGGTACGCGCTGCTGTTCAAGCCCGGCTCGTACACCGGCCTCAACGCCCAGTTGGGCTTCTACACCTCGATCGTCGGCCTCGGGCAGAACCCGGCCGGCGTGCAGATCAACGGTGACGTCACCGTCGACGCGGGCTGGATGGCCGGCAACGCGACGCAGAACTTCTGGCGCTCGGCGGAGAACATGTCGATCACTCCGGTGTCGGGCCGTGACCGGTGGGCGGTGGCCCAGGCGGCGCCGTTCCGGCGGATGGACGTGCACGGCGGAATGACCCTCGCCTCGCCCAACTGCGGGTGGGCCAGCGGCGGGTACATCGCCGACAGTCGGATCAGCGGCACGGTCAGCCCGTGCTCGCAGCAGCAGTGGTACACCCGGGACAGTCAGGTCGGCGGCTGGAACGGCGGCGTCTGGAATGTGGTCTTCTCCGGTGTGGCCGGGGCGCCCGCCAACACGTTCCCGACGCCGCCCTACACCGTCGTGCCGAAGACCCCGGTCAGCCGCGAGAAGCCCTACCTGTACACGGACTCGTCGGGCGCCTACCGGGTGTTCGTCCCGTCCCTGCGCACCAGCAGCTCCGGCGTCACCTGGGCGGCCGGCAACACCGCCGGCACGTCGCTGCCGCTGACCCAGTTCTACGTCGCGCACCCGGGCGACTCGGCGGCCACCATCAACAGCGCGCTCGCGCAGGGCCTGAACCTGCTCTTCACCCCGGGGGTCTACCACGTCGGCCAGACCATCAACGTGACCCGGCCGGACACCGTCGTCCTCGGCCTGGGCTTCGCCACCCTCATCGCCGACAACGGGGTCACCGCGATGAACGTGGCCGACGTCAACGGGGTCAAGGTGGCCGGGCTGCTCTTCGACGCCGGCGCCACCCGGTCGCCGTCGCTGCTCCAGGTCGGCCAGAGCGGCGCGAACGCGGACCACGCCGCCAATCCGATCTCGCTCCAGGACGTGTTCCTGCGCGTCGGCGGCGCCGGCCCGGCCGCCGTCACCAACGCCCTGGTGGTAAACAGCAACAACACGATCATCGACCACATCTGGGCCTGGCGTGCCGACCACGGCGCCGGGGCCGGGTGGACCACGAACCCGTCCGACACCGGCCTGGTCGTCAACGGCTCCGGCGTCACCGCGCTCGGCCTGTTCGTCGAGCACTTCCAGAAGTACAACGTGATCTGGAACGGCAACGGCGGCCGGACCATCTTCTTCCAGAACGAACTGCCCTACGACCCTCCGAGCGCGGCAGCCTGGTCGCACGACGGCATCACCGGCTACGCCGCCTACAAGGTGGCCAACTCGGTGACCAGCCACGAGGCCTGGGGGCTCGGTAGCTACTGCGTGTTCACCGCCGACCCGTCCATCGCCGCCTATCACTCCTTCGAGGTTCCGGTCAATCCCAACGTCAGGTTCCACGACGTGCTGACGGTGTCCCTGGGCAAGGGTTCGATCACCCACGTCATCAACGACACCGGAGGCGCGGCCCTGCCGTCCTCCGTGACCCCGCACAACGTGATCAGCTACCCGTGAATCATCGAGTGTCCGGCCGACCCGGGTCGGCCGGACACTCTGGGGGGGGGGTTTAGCGGCCCCCGGGGCCCGGGGCGTTTGGTAAAAGATTGGTAGGCATTTTTTTATATTAGGGGCGGTGGTTT
>NZ_JBEXHQ010000033.1:0-80029 GCF_040607915.1 Micromonospora sp. NPDC005215
TGGTCGGAGGCCTTTCGACGGGTCAGCCCCCGGTGGGGTGCCTTGCCGGCTCCGACGGCGAGCACGCCGGAGCGCGCTCCGGCGACGGACCTCAGCGGAACGGCGCCTACGGTTTGCGGGCGAGAAGCCCGACGAAGGTGTGATAGGTGTCCGTCTGCTGTGGACTCGGCGTACCCGGCTCCGGACGCCACTCGGCCAGCGGCACCAGCCCCGGTTCCAGCACCGTCAGTCCATCGGCGAACGAGAGGATCTCCTCATCGGTACGCCAGCGGCCCGTGCCCAGCGATTCGTTGAAGACCCGCTCGACCTCGCGGGCCTTGCGGGAGCCCTCGGGGTCTCGCTCGGCCGGGTCGCGGAAGTGCGAGATCGCCACGTAGCTGCCGGAGGGCAGCGCGTCGATCAGCGCCGCCGCCACCGCTCGCGGATCCTCGTCGTCGCCAAGGTGGTGCAGGATCGCGAAGAGCAACAACCCGATCGGCCGGTCGAAATCGAGGAACCGGCGTACCTCCGGGTGGTTGAGGATTTCCTCCGGTGCCCGAACGTCCGCCTGGATCACCGTCGCGGTGCCCTCCGCGGCGAGCAGGGCCCGTCCGTGTGTCAGGACGATCGGATCATTGTCCACATACACCACCTGAGCCTTCGGGTTCTGCTCGGTGGCGACCTCGTGCACGTTGCCCTGGGTGGGCAGCCCCGATCCGATGTCGAGGAACTGGTCGATGCCCGCCTCGGTGACCAGGAAGCGAATCACTCGACGCAGGAAGGCCCGGTTCGCCTGGCCGGCTGCCGGCCCGTCCGGCGTGATCCGCAGGGCGTGCTCGGCGACCTTTCGGTCGACCTCGAAGTTGTCCTTGCCACCCAGGAAGAAGTCGTAGACCCGGGCCACGCTGGGAATGCTGGGGTCGATGCCGGGGGGTGCCGCCTTGTCGCGGGTCACAGGCGTCTCCATTCGATGGGGATGGCGCAGGCTGGGGTCTGCGGGCGGTGCCGGGTTGCGGCGAGTGTAGCGATCGGGAGAGTTGAATTCCGCCCCGACTGGTATCGCTCCCAACGAACCGTCCCTCATGCCCGGATGTTGCGAGTGTCAGTGATGATCGGCAGGTGATCGACCGGGAGTTCAGCAGGCGCGGGGGCGTCGCCTACGTTGACTCTGGTGTGCGGTCGTGGGGGCGGGGTTATCGGAGCAACAAGCACGCCACGTGGCCATTCGCTCGGCTGAGCGTGGGAACGAGCCACCTCACCGTCTCGTCCCTGTTCGGAGATTTCCGTGTCACCCGCGCGAACCTGGTGTCGATCTCGCGATTCGGTAGTGTCCCCGTGCTGGCCGACGGCATCAGGTTCGCGCGAAACGGCCACGACGAAGCGGTCATCTTCTGGGCGCTTCGTGCTGGCAGGGTGGTCGACGAGCTGCAGTGCCGAGGCTGGCCGGTGGGGGACTGATGGTGAGCCAGAGCCACGTGCTGGGTGACCAATCGGGTGACGACGGACCACGCGAGCGCGGCCCCGCCGTCACCGTGGCTCGGTGCGAAGCCACGCCCGATGTCAGCCCCACGACCAGATGGCGGTGCGGGGTCAGCAGGTGCGCGGCTGCCAGCTCACCTTCGTCACGTACATGGGCACATACAGGTCCCCTCCGCCGGGGCGGGCACACAACGAGCCGGACAGCTTCGACCCGAGGTACGTGTAGGACCAGGTGATCTCGGCGTTCCGGGAAGTGTGGTTGTAGAAGTTGAAGGCCAGGACGTTGCCGGACCATTCGCCGCTGGTCACCAGGGACGGAGTCGCTGTGGGACCTTCCGCCGGGTGGTCCCAGTTGGGCCAGACGCAGAACGTGCCCTGCGGGCAGTTCCCGGGTAGCCATTGTTCGGCTGATGCTTGGGCGGATGCCGCCGAGGCGGCGGGGGCGGTGGCCAGCACGCCTGCGACGGACGCGGCGATGGCGATGGATTTCAGCGGCACAGAACACCCACTTCGATGAGCATCGATGAATGGGCCTCGAGGTTACCGCCTGGAAAGTTGCGCCGTCAATAACTTGGCGTTCGCCCCCCGGTCGCAGGCCGAGGCGTGAGACGCGTTGGCGATCATCGATGCATTGGCGCATCGTCGACCTATGACAGGCCTCTGTTCGTCCTCGCTGTTCCGCCGTCTGCGGCTGGGTCTGCTGGCCGTCGTCGTGCTGTCGACGGCGGTGCTCGGAACCGCTCTGAGCGCCGTACCGGTGGCCGACGCCGGCACCGCGGCGCCAGCGGCGTATCCGGGGGTCGGCCCGGCGGCGCCCGGTGGGGCCGCGGTGTCCGCCGCGGAGCCGACCGGAACCGTGCCGCCGACGACGGCGCCGAGCACGCCGAGCACCTCGCCCTTCCCGCCGAGTGCGCCCACGAACCTGACCGCCAGCGAGGTCCGGACCGGGTCGGTCACCCTCACCTGGACGGCCGCCACGCCGGGCTGTTGTGCCATCGCCGGCTACGACATCACGTACTACCAGGCGTTTGACGACGTGATCTACAGCGCCAGCGTCGGGGCCGTCATCACCACCACGATCACCGGTTACCTCCGGCCGGGCAGGCAGTACTCGTTCCGGGTGGCCGCCCGGGACAGCCTCGGACACCGCTCGAACTCGACGGACGCGCTGACCGTGGTCACCCCGGTGACGGACACCGGCCCGGACACCACCCCACCGAGCGCGCCGCAGAGCCTGACCCTGGGCGTGGTGACCGCGTCGACCGCCACGCTGTCCTGGTCGCCGTCGACGGACAACGTCGGAGTGCTCGGGTACAACGTCTACCGGTTCGATGGCTGGTTCACCTCGACACTGGTCGCCACCGTGCCGGGAACGACGTACACGACGTCGCTGCCCCCGTCGACGCCGCTGCGCAACCTGTACTACGTGCGGGCTCGGGACGCGGTGGGCAACGTGTCGATCGCGTCCAACACGATCACCGTGCCCACGACGTCCACCCCGCCGCCCCCGCCGCCCTCGACCTGCCGGGTGACCTACCGCAACCAGTCCGAGTGGCCGGGCGGTTTCGTGGCCACGGTGACGGTTCAGAACTCCGGGGCGGCACCGATCGACGGCTGGATCGTCACCTTCAGCTTCCCGGGAGACCAGCAGATCACTTCGGGATGGAACGCCACGGTCGGCCAGACCGGCGCCACCGTGACCGCCCGTAACCTCGACTGGAACCGCGTCCTCGCGCCAAACGGCTCCGCGACCTTCGGCCTCCAGGGGCGGTGGAGCGCCAGCGCCGCGCGGCCGACCGCCTTCTTGTTGAACGGCGCTGCCTGCACGGCGGGCTGATCGCGCTCCGACGGTCGCCAGCCGCGGCCCGACGCGGAACCTCACCGCGACCACCGCCGGCGGGCGGGATCAGCGAGGGAGTTGATCCGGCTCGACCCGTCCCCTTGTGAGAAGGAGTCTCGTGAACACGCATCCAGCCGCACCCCACCGCCGTCGCAGGGCTCTGCTCGGGGCTGTCACGGCCGGCATCCTCGCCGTGTGCGCCACGCTCGGCGGCACGCCCGCGCCCGCCTCCGCCGCGAACACGCTCACCATGCGGGGCGCCGACGTCTCCTCGTTGCAGCGCAGCCTGGATCTGGGCGCCAGGTACTACGACGCCGCCGGCGTCGCCCGCGACCCCCTGGACATCCTGAAGTCCGTCGGCGTCAACTACGTCCGACTGCGGGTCTGGAACAACCCGATCAGCGGGTACAACAACAAGAGCAGGGTGTTGGCCCAGGCGAGAACGGCCAGGGCGAAGGGCCTCAAGGTCCTCATTGACTTCCACTACTCCGACACCTGGGCCGACCCCGGTAAGCAGTACAAGCCGGCCGCCTGGGCCGGCCACAGCCTGAGCCAACTGCGTACCGACGTGTACACCTTCACCTACGACGTCTGCTCCAGCCTCAGCCAGCAGGGCACCCCGCCGGACAGCGTGCAGATCGGCAACGAGATCAACGTCGGGATGCTGTGGAACGAGGGCAAGGTCGTCAACAACGACTTCGCCCCGCTGGCCGGCCTGCTGAAGCAGGGCTACAACGCGACAAAGGCGTGCGGCGGCGGCATCCCGGTGATGATCCACACCGCAAACGCCGACAGCAACGCCAATGCCCGATGGTTCTACGACGGCATCCGCGCCCAGGGTGTGCAGTGGGACATCACTGCCCAGTCGTACTACTGCATGTGGCACGGCACCCTGTCGAACCTCTACAACAACATCGTCGACCTGCGCGGCCGCTACGGAAAGCCGGTGGTGATCGCGGAGACCGCGTACCCCTTCACCCGCAACAACGCCGACAGCGAGCCGAACGCCATCGGCAACGCGACCTGTGACGGCATCAGCGCGACCTGGTCCGGGCAGGCCCAGGAGTTCGACTGGGTCCAGAACACGGCCCGCAACGCGGGGGCCATCGGTGTCTTCTACTGGGAACCAACCTGGTACGCCGTCAACGGCAACGGCTGGGACCCGGCCAACATCAACGGCACCGGAAACCAGTGGGACAACATGGCCGTCTTCGACTGGTCCGGACGGGTGAACCCGGGCGTGCGCTGGACGCCCTGACCCGTCGCCGGACGCGCGCCGACGCGGCTGCTGGCCCGGCCGGTTGCCATCGCCGCCATGAACCTGCGGCCGCATCCGCATCCGCCGCGAACCGGGGGCTACGCACCGAGCGCCGCGTTGAGCAGCCCGGAATCACTGTTGAGAAGCCACGACCAGGTCGAGGCCGAGACGATCTGCGGGATGTGCTCCCTCGACCGAGGGATCACATCCCGCCACGCCGGTTCGTAAGGTAGCCCCGGAGCACCCGTGATCGGCGCCGTGCCATCGCTTTTTGGCGGTTGAGTGCCGCGGCTTCTGGTGCGGATGCCCTCGGGAGGGGAAGAGATGGCAGCGACCGGCACGCCGGTGATGTTCGTCCATGGCATGTTCCTGCATGCCGCGTCCTGGGCAAGCTGGGTCGAGCTGTTTCGGACAGCGGGATATGACCCGGTAAACCCAGGCTGGCCGGGTGAGCCGAGCACCGTCGCGGCAGCGCGGCAAGAGCCCGACCGGGTCGCCGGCATCGGCATCGACGACATCGTCGCGCACCACGCGCAGATCATCGGCGCGCTCGGCGAACGGCCGGTCGTCATCGGCCACTCGACCGGCGCCCTGGTGGCGCAGCGCCTCCTCGATCAGGGCCTCGCGGCGGCGGCGGTGGCGCTGCAACCTCCACCGATCAGAGGTGTGGCCAACCGTGCGCCTTCGAGCATTCCGGTGGGCTGGCCGCTGCTGCGCAACCCGGCCAACCGGCGGCGCGCGTTGTCGCTGACCGCACGGCAGTTCCGCTACAGCCACGGCAATGCGCTGACCACGCTCGAATCCGACCGGTTGTACCGGCAGTGGGCCATCCCGTCACCAGGCAGGCCGGTCTTCGAGCTGGTGTTCGCAAACCTCACCCGACGCTCACCGGCCACGATCGACGCTGCCAATTCGGCCCGGGGACCACTGCTTCTGGTCGCCGGCGGAAAGGACCACAGTGCGCATCGGGCCGTCGTCCGGGCCACTGTCGAGCGATACCGCGCCTCGTCGGCAATCACTGACTACCAGGAGTTTTCCGACCGCGGGCACTCGATGCCGATCGACAGCGGCTGGCGCGAGATCGCCGAGGCCACACTCGCCTGGATGCGACGCCGCCTCCGGTAACCGCCAGGTCCGACACGGCAATTCCGACGGCGATGAAGGGCCTCGGTCATTCCGTTGCCCGTGGTGCCTGCTCCGCAAGCAGCAGTCCGACCAGGTGTGGGAGGCGCGACGCGGCGGCACCGACGTCAGTAATCTGAAGCTCCTGCGCGATAACTCGAACTGGGGTGTCGGCGGGCAGATCTGGTAAAGAGCGAGAACCTGCCCGGTGGAATACCGTTCCGAATAGAGGTAGTGGCGTGAATCCCGATTTGCGGGAGCTCATCGCGGAGCTGCGTACCGACCTGGAGGCTGACCAGCCCGCGACGCTGTACTGGGCTCAGATCCACGAGGGCGCTCCGGCCGACACGATTCCGGCCGAGCTGCCCCAGTCGGTCCGGGAGCTGCTGGAGACCGCCGACGGCATCCGGGCCGGCGCGTTCGATCTGGCCGGAGCCGCGAATATCTACGCCGATCAGCACTACCTCGAGCACATGCCCGAGTTCACCGGCGTCGCTGACGAACCCCACGAGTGGCTGGTCTTCGGCCGGCTGCACGAAGAGCCGCTGCTGATCCGACGCGACACCGGCGCGGTTTGGTACTTCCCCGCGGAGACCACTGACGAGTGGTTCGCCCGCGAGTTCTTCCTCGAGGTCGCGCCGGACCTCGACTCGTTCCTCGCCTACTACGTTTTCGGCGCCGGCTACGGCGAGATCGGCTACGACCACGACGGCTGGTGGGGCTTCCTCGGCGAGCAGGGTCTGACCGTGCCCGGCGACGATGAGGAGTCGGACGGTTGACCGGTTGTCCGCGGGCCGACGAGGGGCTCTGACGCACCAGGGTGTGCCCAGCCGGCCTGGATGGCAGCACGGCCATCGCACGACAACGGGTGGTTGTCGTGCGATGGCCGCGGGGGCGGGTGTTGGATCAGGCCGGGAGGGTTTGCAGTTCGGCCAGCCCTCCACAGGTGGTCCCGCCGAGGTTCTTGAACGAGATGGTGATCTGGCGCTCGGATGATCCGTTGCTGTTGATGCGTTGGAGGTAAGTCATGCGCGTGACCTCGAACTGGCAGGTGATGGGGTAACTGCCCTGGGGTGACGCGCCGACCAGGTAGACCGAGGTGACCGGGTTCGCGTTGGCCCAGGTCGTGGACCAGGTGGCGCCGGAGGCCATCGATGCGATGTCGCCCGACGCCACTGCGGCGGCCCGTGCGTCACGCATTGACGGCTGCGACGGCGGGCCGGCCTGTGCGCTGCCGACTGACGCGATGACCAGGCCGAGCACCGTCGCGGCGACGACGGCAGCGCGGATTCTTCCTTTCATTGAAGCTCCTTTACAGATTGATCCGGGTCACCCGCCCGGTCTCCCATGAGGCTGCTCGGGCCCCCTTGCCATCGGCTAGCCGTCCGATAGCCGGGCAGGCGCAGACGAATACAATGTGATCGATATATTGAGGTGGGGGTCGTTGGCGCGTCCGCCGCGTTCGTGTCGGGGACCGCAGCCAGCCTGCACGACAAGCGGCTGGCCGCGTCCGAAGACCTGTTCGACGCCGAGTTCGCGCTCGGCCGGCACGCCGCCGCGGTGGCGCCGTTGCGCAGGCTGGTGGCCGGAAACCCCTGGCACGAGGGCCTCGTCGTGCGGTTGATGACGGCGCTGGCCGAGTCCGGGCATCAGGCCGAGGCGCTGCGGGTGTTCGAGCGGATCCGTCACCGACTCGCCGACGAGTTGGGCGTCGAGCCGGGAGCGCGGCTCGCGGAGACCCACCTACGGGTGTTGCGGCAGCAATTTCCGCCGCGCCGGCCCGCGCCGGACACCGGGGACGCCGGAGCGGGCCTGCGCCCGGCTCAACTGCCCGCCAGCCTGTCGACCTTCACCGGTCGCGACGACGCGCTTGCCGAGATGGACGCCATGCTGAGTCGGGCTCGGCAAAGCGGTGCCCTGGCGGTCGTCGCGATCGTCGGTACGGCCGGGGTCGGCAAGACGGCGCTGGCGATCCGGTGGGCGCACCGGGTGCGGCCGCTGTTCGATGGTGGGCAGCTCTTTCTGGACCTGGGCGGCTACTCGCCCGGTGCACTGCTCGCGCCGCTGGACGCCTTGTCACGCTGCCTTCGCGCGCTCGGTGTGCCACCCGCACAGGTACCAGACGACGTCGATGAGGCGGCGAGTCTCTACCGGAGCGTGGTCGCGGACAGGCAGCTGCTGTTCCTGCTCGACAACGCCAGAGACACCGCGCATCCAGCCGTTGTTGCCTGGCGGCGCCGGCTCTCTGGTGATCGTGACCAGTCGGGGCCGCCTCGGTGGGCTGGCCGCCCGGCACGACGCGCAGCGGCTGTCGTTGGACGTGCTCGCGCCACCAGCAGGTGCGGGGCACCGGTGTGCGGTCCGCCTTACTGTCGGGCTGCGGATAGAGTTAGCGGCCATCAATCCCCAGACGAGGAGAACACATGTCGGTCCAGGCATTTCTCTACATCATCGCCGTCATCCTGATCGTGCTCGCCGCCCTGCCGCTGCGCACCCGGGGCGTCTCACTCGCGCTCCTCGGGGCGGCCTGCGCCCTGCTCGCCTATGCCTGGCCGGTGATCACCGATTGACCTGTCGACGCTGGGTTGTCGCTGACCGGCTCCGGGAGGCAGCGCGCTGGGGGATCGCGAGGTACGAGCCCTGGCGACCTCCCGGCTCCCAACTCGTTCCGATTGAGCGGGCTGTCGCGCTGGCAAGGCCGGGGGACCTCGGTCATCGGCGCCGCACCCGAGGTGACGGTTCGCGACCGCACCAGCTTCGGGTGAGCGCGTGGGCGCGCGCGTCACCCGAAAGTAGACATCTCCCCGCGGAGGACGTGCCGCAGAGGACGACCCGTCAGACGAGCCAGTGACCGGCACGCATCAGGTCACGATCGGCGATCTCGTTCTCCTCCCGCCACGCCTGTATCCGGCGAGGTGTCACTCGAAAGTACGCGTAGCGGGTTGTGCCGACCCGCGCGTCCCAGAGTTTCGCGGCGAATGCGTCGGCCAGGTCGACCGGTACGGTCTCGCGCGAGAACGTCTCGACGCTGCCTTCGATGAGTACCACGTCGCGAGTCGTACCGACCGACATCCGTACTCGTCCAGAGGCACGCAGATTGCGCGCGGTCGGGCTGGACTCGGCTGTGGCCAAGGTGAAGGCCACGCTGTCCCAGAGGAAGGACAGCGGCACCAGGTAGGCGTTGCCGTCCCGGTCCGCTGAGGCGACCCACGCGTCCAGGTCGCGGTCGAGGCGGGCGAGCGTGTCCTGCTTGCGTTGCTGGGGAGTGCGCGGTGGTTCGGCTGCCATGCCTGAATTCTCCTCCAAGCGGATGGGGTTCTCGCGGTTGTCCCGCTCTCGGAGGCCCGACCAAGGACGGGTGTGGCGCGCTTCGATGCGACCGGTGAACCGTAGCGGCGGGGTCTTCGGCGATGTGCGTCAGCCCCACGGACCAGAGCCAGGGATGACGCCCCGGTACAGCCCACCCGGGCGGTCCCAGTGCAGAACCGCCGTACATGGTTCGGTATCGGTGCGGCGCACGGACACCGCGACGGTTCTCGTCTGGTGCGGAGGCGCGTGCGCAGGGTCGAGTCGACTCCCGGTGGCGCGGACCCCTCCCGATCGCAACAGCCGCCCCTCAGTGGTCAGCTGCCACTCGAAGACGGCGTTGGCGCAGCCGTTCGACGGAGGGAGTTTGAACTCGCCGGCCACGCCGCGGAACTGGATCACCCGCTGCCTACTCGGGAAGGCGAAGGTGGTGCTGACCTGGCCGCCAGGGCCGACCTGCCACTGGTAGCCGGCAATGTACTCGTAGCAGCCCGCGCTGCCACCGGAGGCACTGCAGCCCACGTCCTTGACGGTTTCGGGCCGGTCTCCGGACCGATAGGTGGGCGCCCACTGTGCGGTGGAGAGCAGGAACATCATCAGGAAGACCAGACCTACCGCCGCCACGCAGAGGCGGATCCGCTGCTGGTGCAGCGTTGGTCGGTGCCCGTCGGCCTCCTGCGACGTTGTCGCCGCGGGAGGCGCGGCGGACAGCGGACTTACCCCACCGGCCAGATGCTCCTGCAGGATCAGGTGCCGAAACTGATGGCGTGCACCCGACTGGCGGAGCACTCCCCGGCGGTGGGCGTCGTCGAGGAATCGGGCCAGCCGGAACGGCAACCGGCCAGTGACGCCCAACCAGAGTCGGGCCACGAAGAACGAGCCCCACGGGTGGTCGAGCATGGTGGCCAGGGCGTACGCCGAGCCGAACACCACGACAAAGAGTCCGGCGTACCCGATTCTCAGGCCCAGCAGATTCGCCAGCAGCAGGCCGATCGCGACACCGATGAGCGCGCCACCCCGTAAGCCTCGGGATATCGCACGTGCTCGTTCCCTGGACAGGGCCGACCGGGGGGTTGCCTCCTCCGCATGGATGCTCTGCGGTGGCCCGCCCGTACCGCGCGCGACCGCGACAGTGCCGAGACCCGCCACGGCGGCTACGACCAGCCCGAAGGCGGGACCGAAGACGGGTACGAACAGCAGCGCCGTCAGTAGGGCGACCAGGCCGCCGGAGATGGCGACGAAGCCGGTACGGATGAGCGGGTTCAGCTCCCACCAACCCACGTCCTGCACGCCATGCTCGCTCATGTGCCGGGCCAGGAACATCAACCAGCGTTGTGCCTGCTCCGGGTGGTAGGTGACGTCGACGGCCGGCGACTGGTCAGACGTGCCGCGGCGGGGCCGTGGCAGGTAGACCGCAGGGACGAAAGCCGCCACCAGCCGAGCCTCCACCGAGCGCTGCCCGGCGGCGGTCTCCGCCGCCTCAAGCAGGTCCACCGGATCCGCCGTGGGCACAGCCTGGTAGGTGCTGCGGGCAAGGGCCACCATCAGCGGGGTGGAGAACGCCTCCGCCAGCGGCCCATCCCTGTGCGTCCTCAGGTGGGCGAAGACCGGCTCCCAGCGCGGATCCGGCACCGGCTCGGACAGGTAGGTGATGGCATCCTCGACTTCCACCGACGCCAACTCGACCACCGCAGCACGGGACAGCACGCGGCTGCGCGCCACGGCCTGCTCGTACTCGTCGCTGCGGCAGGTCACGACCAGCGGTCGCCCCGCCGCGGCGAACAGGTCGAGCCGGTCCATCGCCTGAGCGATGCCATCAGCGGGCAGCTCGTCGAGGCCGTCGAGGATCGGCAGGACCCGCTGCTTTTCCACCAGACGCCGCGCGAAGGCCAGCGGGTCGCCGTGGTCGGCCAGCACGTCACCGTAGTCCTCGGCCAGCCGGCGGGCCACGAAGTCATCCAACCGCTCGGCGGTGTCCCAAGCGTGGATGGAGAGGAGTACCGGCAACGGCTCGCCGGCGGCAGGACGGCGGATCAGGCCGAGGGTCAGCAACATCGCGAACACGGTCTTGCCCGCACCAGGGTCACCGAGAACCATCAACTGTCGGTGCGGCAGGCTGCGGAACGCCTCCACGATGTCGTTGTTCGACTCATCAGTCTTACCGCGCAGCGGTAACTGCTGCCATTCACCCCCGAGTCGATCGTCGATGACAAATCGCCGGGCCGCGGCGGGCCGGCCCGTCGACGACCAGTGCACCAGCACCGGCGCCGGCCGGGTGACCTCCCGCCGTACCGCCTCCTCCGCCCAGTCCGCCCGGATCCGGCTTGCGAGATCGGCAAGCGCCCGCCCGATCCGGTCCTCGTCGACCACCGGCGGATCCGCGCGCCGAGCGCGCTTCTCCCAGACCAGGATGACGGTGGCGACGGTGCCGGACAGCGCCGCGATGATGTCTGCCCAGGTCCCCCACCGTTGAAGCTCCTCCGGACCGTCGGCGTCGAGGGCTTTCACCACGATCGACATGATCGCCGCAAGCAGTCCGACACAGAACAGGATGTGTCCGGCCCGCCGTACCGTGTCCCGTCGTCGTCCCCTCACAACATGCATCATCGGCCACTGCGGCCATACCGTCACGCAGCAGATAGTCATTCACGAACGTGGCGGCTCCCGGCGGGCAATCCTGCCCCCGAAGGTCAGGCACCTGCGCTGGTAGTCTGCGCGCAGAATCGGGATCTGCACGCGTCCGGTGGCTGGGTAGGCGCGTCTCTTCGTTATGCGAGGAGAACGCCTTGTCGTACCGAAACCTTGCCCGCGCGACCCGTTTCGCCGTCTTTCCCATCGGGTTTTTCGCGCGGCTGCCGTACGCGATGACGCCCCTGGGCACGCTGCTGCTGCTACAGCACACCACGGGCAGCTACGCCTTTGCCGGTGCGACCGCCGCGGCGCAGAGCCTCGCCATCGGCGCGGGAGGCATCGTCGTGGGACGGCTCGCGGATCGCACCGGCATCCGTCAGCTTGGCTTGTTCATGTCCGTCGCGAACGTCATCGCCCTGACCGGTCTCCTTGCCGCCACCGTCGCTGGCCGTCCAGCGCTTTGTGCTGCGGCTGTCCTCGTCGGCGCGACTCAACCACAGGTAGGTCCCCTGATCCGCGTGCACTGGTCCTATCTGGCGCAGTCGCGGCCGGAAGAACCGGGTCTGGTCACCACCGCGCTGTCGTACGAGGCGGCTGCGGACGAAGCGAGTTTCATCGCCGGGCCTGCCGTCGTCGGGATTCTCGCTGTGGCCTGGGCGCCGGTCCCAGCCGGTGCGCCACTGACGGCCTGCATCGTGCTCCTCCTCGGCGCGGCGGTTCCCATGGCGCTGCTGTACGAGACCGCGCCCGAACCGACGCCGTCGCAGACATCGACATCGCCGCTGCCCAGGACAGGGTTGGCAGCGATGTGTGCGGCCATGGCGATCATGGGCGCTATCTTCGGCACCATCCAGGTAGGAGTGACGGCGCACGCCACCGCAGCAGACAACCCCGCTGCGGGCGGGATGCTGTACGCCGCGCTCGGCGCCGGCAGTGCACTGGCCGGCATCGCCTACGCCTGGCTCCCACCTCGGGTGCCCCTGCGGACCCGCTATCGTCTCTCCGCTCTCGGGCTGCTCATCGCCATGATCCTGCTGCCCGCCGGGGGAGTGCGGCTGCCACTCGTGGCGGTCGTCCTGGTGGCGGGGATCGCTGTCGCGCCATACCTGATCACCATTTACGCCATCACCGAGCGACTGGCGCCCACCCGAGTCGCGACCACCATGACCATCGTCTGCGGCGCCGGGCCCGTCGGCACAGCCGCAGGCCAGTCACTCGCCGGCGTACTCGTGGAGCAATTCGGACACCGCGCCCCGTTCCTGCTGCCACCCGTACTCGCGGCGACCGCCCTCGCCTTGACGCGAACGAACCCGATCACCTCAGCCGACCAGAGCTCGTCCCCCAACGCCACAGTCGAGCCAGGGACCGAACACGCCACGAGCAAAGGTTGATGCTCAAGCGCGCCCGAGGCTCAGTCGCGGTCGGCCTGGTGTCGGAGGTTCTCGGGGACGGGCAGTCCGTACTTCTCGGCCAGGTGAAGGGTCTGGGCGTAGCGGCGAGCCTGACGCACGACGTCGCCGAGGACATATGCGTTGGTGCCAGCTCCGGCGATGACGGCAATCACCGGCATTGCTTTCGCAACTTTGTCGACCGGGACCGTGCGCCCGTTCGCGAACTGCTTCATGAGCTTCTCGACCGCCGCCATCAGTCGGTGGTCGTCCCGCAATTTCTGGCTCCATCGCACCCGGTCCTTGGCGACGTTGAATGCCGCGCCGGCCCTTCGAGTGGTGTCGACCTTCGACGCCTGGTTGCGATAGGCGCGCACCACCATCCGGTCGACCAGGTGGCTCATCTCACTGTCATTCACGTCGAACCCGTAGGCGTAACAGACCCGCGTCGCGACGGCGGTACTGAGCACGTGCATCACGACCATGTCCAAGGTGATGGCGGCGAGGCCGCCCGCAAACGGAACCATGGCGAGCACACCCATTGCCCCACCTTGGAGCGCCCCGCTGGTCCGCCACCTCAGGGCCATCGTTCGGGAGAAGTCGTCGAGATGTTCGAGGTCCAGATCCTTGAGATCCGCCAGTCTCGCGACGTCGCGTCCCGCTGCTCGGTGATGCTCCAAGACCTTCTCGGGGTCCGAAAGCTCGGTCGTCCAGTCGGTCACGAGTTCGAGAAGGTGTACTGCCTGCCTGGCGACCGGGACCAGTGCGGCATCGGCCATCATCTCAAGGCCCTCCTTGACCACCGGGGGCGTCACGTTCGAGACGGCCTTGCCCGCCTTGCGGGCGGCATCCTTTACCTGTCCGCCTGCCTCGCCGAGCACAGCCCTGCCTTCGGCGGGAGCAGTTGGCGGCGCTCGGCCTTCTTCGCCCAGTGCCGCTGCAACTCCGACCAGCGTCGCTCCTCATAGGGCGACATGGTGGGCATCCGCTCGGGACCTGCACTCATATCCGCAGAGGCTAGGCGATCTCGGCGGCCCTGCCCGCTGGCCGCACGGCCACACTTCAGCGGCCTTGTCGACGCCGGGTCCGGCCCCTTGTCGAGCCAAGGAGGGCGACGCTCCCAGGTAGGGCAACCTCCCTCGCACTTCCTGCGGGAAAGCGCATCAAGGTGTCACCATATTGACAGTGTTCTAACGACTACTCTTTGTGGTCAGTATTCTAACGTCAGCTCATGGCAACAGCACCCACTCCGCTGGTGGAATTGATCCATCCTGCCGGCGAAAGCAAATATCTCCTGTAGTGACGATCCGCTCGGGAGCGGTTTCGATACCGACTCGACCGAAGTTCTGGTAGGAGCGGTCGCATATGTGTGCACCGCCGTGGTGGAGGGCGTGCTGTCGGGTCCGACCGATCAGGTGAGGAAGTATTCCGCCAACGTGGCGACCACGGCGTTCCGCAGACTGCGGCGGCAGGGCGCGACTTCCATAAGCGATCGAGAGTGGACTCCCGACGAGTTGGCGGCCATCGAAGGGATCGTCCTCGCCTCGTCCTCGTCGGAACACCCTTGGCGGCGACCGCCGCCCTTCTGCTTCCTCAGCCACTCGGGCTTTCCTGAAGACCCAACACCCCAACGGTACGGAGTGAGCCATCGAAGTGACCACGAAGACCCGAGTGCTGATCCTGGTGCCGCCCTACGTCGTCGGAGTGTGGCTGCTTTTCTTCGAGGGGATGAACGGCAGCGACAGCATGGGCATGCTGGCTGCGGTGCTCATCGGGGCGGGCCTGTCCGTCGTGGTGCAGATAACCTGGTTGCGGGGCCGGTTGAGGCCCGGCGGCGCACTGGCCTGGAACATGCTGAGCCTGACGGGGCTCGGCCTGTTGTTCGGGCTTGTTGGCAGAGGTGAGGGGACGGCTGGTGCCGCCCTGGGCGTCGGCGCCGGTCTCCTCGCGAACGCCGCTTCGATGTGGCTCGGTGACCTGACCCAGTTTCGGCAGCGCCCGCGGGTGTTCCTGAGCTACCGGCGCAGTGACTCCGGACGGGTGACGCGGGCGGTCTACGACGCGCTCGTCGCGCGATACGGCCCGCATCAGGTCTTCCTGGACGCGCACTCACTCGTACCCGGCCGCGACTACCGGACCGAATTGCCCCGCGTCGTGCGGCGCTGCAACGTGGTCCTCGTCATGATCGGGCCGTCCTGGCTGGAGGCTCGCGACAACGCCGGTCGGCGGCGGTTGGACCAGCCAAATGATTACGTCCGTCTGGAGATCGAGACGGCGCTGGAGCTTCAGCGCACCGTCGTACCGGTGCTCGTCGACGGCGCGGACCGACCCCGGCCGGAGGATCTGCCGGAGAGCCTGGCCGCCCTGCCCTACCGGCAGGGCGCACGATTGCGGCCGGACGCCGACCTGCCGGATGACGTCGCGATCCTGATCGACCAGTTCGAGACAGAACTCAGACATCATCCGCGAGACTCGCTGGCACTGCTGCCCCCCGCACGGCGGTGGCAGCGGCGGTTGGTGATTGGCACCGTCCTCGTGCTGCTGCTGGCTCCGCTCGGCTGGAGCCTGACCGATGGCCTCACCCGCTGGTCACGAATGGTCAATGCCGCTGCGATGTCCCCGGACGGCACGCGGCTGGTGACGACTCACGGTCAGGGCTCGAATGTGACGAGCAGCGTGCGGCTGTGGGACATCACCACCGGCCGGCTCATCGGGGCACGTGACTTCCCCGCCGGCCGCGACGCCCCGGTCTGGACCGTCGTGTGGTCTCCGGACGGACAGCGGCTCGCGACCGGTCACAGCAGTGGCGAACTGCGGATCTGGGATGCGGATCGCCTGGAGCCTGGCCCGCCGATCCCCGGCCACCAGGGCACTCTCGACGAAATCTCCTGGTCGGCCGACAGCGATCTGGTCGCCACGGGCGACGGCGTCGGGACGGTCCGGGTGTGGCAGGCGGACACCGGCGCCCTGCTCCACCAGGTGCTCCGAGTGCTTGGCGACTCTCGCATCAGGACCGTTACCTGGTCACCGCGAGGTCTCCGCTTGGCCGTGGCCGGCGGACCCACTCTGTTGGTCTTTGACCTCGACGGTTCGCGGTTGCACGAGTCCTATCGATACCGGCACACCAAGGACTTCTTCGGACTGGGATGGAACGCCGCCGGGACCCGGCTGGTGACCGCGACCTACCACTTGGTCGACGCTGACAAGTCGCCCAACCTTCAGGTCCACGAGCTCGGCGACCGCACCATGACGGAGGTATCCGACACCTCCGGTGAGGTACGCGATCCACAGTGGGCACCCAACGGTGACAGCCTCGCCTGGTATGCGATGACCGACTCCACGGTACGGATCTGGAACGCGGACACCCGACAGCTTGAGCAGGTCCTCGGCGCGTCGTACACGTACGACGCGAATCTGCGGTGGGCGCCGGACGGTACGGCGCTGGCCTCAGCACACAAGTCCCATGTGCTGGTATGGGCGAAGAGCGGACGGAGGCGAGCCGACCTCACCGACCACGTCGAAGACGCGGAGGTGGTGGGTTGGACGCGCGACGGACATGTGGTGACAGTCCGACAGACCGAAGTGCGGGTGTGGGACGTCGATCATGGGCGCACCGACGCCGTCTGTGAGATGTCCCTGTGGGAGGGCCTGCGACACTACTGATTGCGGACCGGCAACGGCTCCCGGCGCCGGCCATCGGGCGTACGGGGGTCGTCGCGTCCGGCGTCACGAGCCGGTCGAGCTTCGCGTTCCGCCCGCGACCGCGGGGGGTTGCCGTCAGACGGGTACGTGGTTCCTCACCGTTTCGCCTGCACTGCGGGCCGGGCTTGTTGTTGCCAGGGATCTCCGGTCGCGCCGGCGGCGAGGTGTTCTTCGTAGCTTGCCACTTTGACGTTGACCAGGTCGAGGCAGTCGCTCAGCTGCGCGAGCTGCTCGGTGATGTGGCGCCGGTGTTCGCGGAGCAGTTCGAGCCGTTCGGCCTCGTTGCCGCTGCCCTCGCGGACGAGCTGAGCCAGGCGGCTGATCGTCGTGAGTGGCATCCCGGAGGCGCGGAACTTCACGCAGTTCGCCAACCACTCCACGTCCCAGGCGCTGTAGACACGCCTGCCGGATCCGTCCCGCCGTACCTCGCTGGCCAACAGGCCCTTACGCTCGTAGAGCCGTAGGGTGTGCACGCTCAACCCGGTGCGCTGCGCCACCTGTCCGATGCTCAGGTCTCGGTCCGACACAGTGCCGACCGTAGCTTGTTGACCTAGACCGCGGTCTAGCACCTAGCGTCGGCGGCATGACCAGCGACACGGCCCACACCATGTTCGGCGCCCACAGCACGACCGGAGACGTCCTCGCCGGAGTCGACCTCACCGGCAGGACCGCCGTCGTCACGGGTGGCTACTCCGGCCTCGGTCTTGCCACCACCCGCGCGCTAGCCCAGGCCGGGGCTCGGGTCGTCGTCCCCGCTCGGCGGCCGGACGCAGCGCAGCAGGCGCTCGCCGGCGCAGCCGGGGTCGAGGTCGATCAGGTCGACCTCGCTGACCTCACCTCCGTCCGCGCGTTCGCCGAACGGTTCCTTCGCGGTCATCCCACCCTCGACATCCTGGTCGCGGGAGCCGGGGTCATGGCGTGCCCGGAGACCCGGGTAGGTCCCGGCTGGGAAGCGCAGTTCGCGATCAACCACCTCGGTCACTACGCGCTGGCGAACCTGCTGTGGCCGGCGCTCACCGCCTCCGGCAGTGCTCGTGTCGTCTCGGTCGCCTCCGGGCGCGACCCCTCGTGGCGGATCCGGTGGGACGACGTGCAGTTCGAGCGCGGCTACGACAAATGGGAGGCCTACACCCAGTCCAAGCTCGCGAATATTCTGTTCGCCCGACACCTCGGCCTGCTCGGCAGAGCGCACCGGGTCCGCGCCTTCTCCGTCAACCCCGGCTATGTCCAGACTCCGCTGCAACGACACCTCGTAGTCGAGGAGATGGTCGCCGCTGGCTGGATCCACGCGGACGGGACTCCTGCGCCGGGCCTGTTCAAGACCGTCGAGCAAGGGGCGGCGACCCAGGTCTGGGCCGCCACGTCACCCCACCTCGACGCGTACGGCGGCGACTACTGCGTGGACTGCCAGGTCACCGACGGCAGTCTCAGCGACAGCAGTTCGGCGGCCCGGCTCTGGGCGCTCTCGGCCGACCTGACCGGCCTTGATCTCATCGACCGAGCCTGACCGCGAGTTGACCCCGCGTGGTCAGGGCGGATGCCCGTTCGACGGAGACCACGCTGGCGGATCATCGCGGTAGCGTCGCCCGTTGTCGGGAATCGATTCGCGTACGTCCATGCAAGCCTTACGTTCACGAACTTCGATGTCCCGGTCCTGGCTCGATGGGGAGCGTTGGTGCGCCGCGGACTGTTGTGGGAGGAGACTTCATGCGCGGACGCAGATGGGCGACCCTGGTGGCGGCGGTGACACTCGCACTGGGTGGGCTGGTCGGGATCGGCGCCACTCCGGCTGTGGCGGACCCGCAGGGCGGCACGCTGCGTAATGTCTACTCCGACGGCCAGTTCTGCAACAGTTACGGCAGCGAGGGCGCCCGAGCCGGAATGTGGAGCTGGTACTACTGCGAGTATCGCGTGTTCACCCCCAACGCTCCCGGCTTCTACTTCCTCTGGACCTTCACCTACTGACCCCGGGTCCTGGGGTCCCGCGTCGGGGCGGCGCCCACCAACACCACATGTTCCGATGCGTTGGTGAGTGGAGAGTTGGTCGCGAACGATTGCGCGGCGAGTAGAGCCGGGATCGACGCCCTGTGGACGAGGCTGATCGACACCACGCGTACCCGGCGGACCGGCTTGGCGACTATTTGCGTGGCACGCATATATGCGTGCCACGCAAATAGTGCTACCGTCGTGGCATGACGGGGCTGCGGGAGCGCAAGAAGGCCGAGACGCGGGCGGCGCTCGGCTGGGCCGCGATCCACCTCACCGCGGAGCGCGGCTACGACAACGTCCGCGTGGAGGACATTGCCGCGGCGGCCGGGGTGTCCCCGCGCACCTTCAACAACTACTTCTCCAGCAAGGCCGAGGCGATCGCCTCCCGCCATCTCGACCGCAGTCTGCGCACCGCCGCCGCGCTGCGCGAACGCCCCGCCGACGAGCCGCTCTGGGCGGCGCTCACCCAGGCCGCGCTGGAGCAGTTCACCCGCGGCCCCGAGGTCGAGGCGATGCCATCCCCCGCACACGCCCAGTGGGTGGCCGGCGTCCGCACCATGCTCGCCGAGCCCGCGCTACAGGGCGAGCGGCTGCGCGCAGTAGCGGTCGCCGAGGCCGAGTTGGCCGCCGCGGTCGCCGAGCGCACCGGCACCGACCTCGCCACCACCATGTATCCGCGGCTCGTCGCGGCCGCCGCCAGCGCCGCCGTCGCCGTCGCGATGCAGCACTATCTCGACAGCGCTGACCCGCCCACCCCGATCGAGCGCCTCATCACCGACGCCTTCACCCAGCTCGCCGCCGGCCTCCCGGCGCCGCCCCGCTGAGGCCCGACCTCCGCTCAAGCACCGCCTCACCCACGTCCTCAGCCGCTCACCCCCGCGGCGGGCCGGCCGCGTGCCGCGCCTGCCGTGGCGATGACGCACGCCCCGAAAGGATCACGACAGTGATCGATGTCCTCATCGTCGGAGCCGGTCCCAACGGCCTCATGCTCGCCTGCGAACTGGCCCTCGCCGGCGTCCACCCCGTCGTCCTCGAACGCCACGCCACGCCCACCGGCGAGCCCCGCGCCAACGGCCTCGTCGGCCAGGTCGTCCGCCTGCTCGACCGGCGCGGACTCTACGCGCGGCTCAGCGGCGAGAGCACCCCGCCGAGCCCTCAACCAGCCTTCACCTTCGGCGCGTTCCCGCTGGACCTCACGATGCTCGCGGAAAACCCGCACTACGTGCTCGGCGTGCCGCAAGCCCAGCTTGAGGCCGCCCTCGCCGTCCGAGCCGTCGAGCTCGGCGTCGACCTGCGCCGCGGCCACGAGGTCGTCGACCTCCGCCAACGCCCCGACGCGGTCGAGGTCGGCCTTGCCGACGGTACGCAGCTCACCTCCCGCTTCCTCGTCGGTGCCGACGGCGGTCGCAGCGCGGTGCGCCGCCTCGCCGGCATCGACTTCCCCGGCGTCACAAACGACCGGTCGATCTCCCGCACCGCCACCGTGACCGTCCCCGCGTCATCCCTCGATCCCGAGACCGGCGGCCTGTGCGTCCCCGGCTACGGCGTCGTTCCGCCGTTCCAGCACACCCGCACCGCGCGCGGTCTGATCGCCTGGGCTCCGTTCCCCGGTCGTCCGGCGATCCTGAGCACGACGGAGTGGCCCGACACGCCGCCGAGCGACGAGACCCCGATGAACCTGGCGGAGCTACGCGCCAGCGTCGCCCGGGTGCTCGGCGCCGACATCGCTGTCGGCGCGCCGGACGGCCCCGGCCTGCTGCGGCGGCTGACCGGTCGCAACACCCGCATCGCCGCCCGCTACCGCGCCGGCCGGGTGCTGCTGGTCGGCGACGCCGCGCACGTGCACCCCGCGATCGGCGGCCCCGGCCTCAACCTGGGCCTGCAGGACGCCGTCAACCTGGGTTGGAAGCTCGCCGCCACGGTCCGCGGCTGGGCACCGCAGGGCCTGCTCGACACGTACGAGAGTGAGCGCCGCCCGGTCGCCGAACGGGTCGTCATGTCCAGCCAGGCACAGTCGGCGCTCATCGGCCCCGGCGACGAGATCACCGGCCTGCGGGAACTCTTCGCCGAGCTGCTGCGCAAGCCGGAGGTGACCGGGCACATCGCGGCGCTGATGTCCGGCGCGGACATCCGCTACCCCGCCGACCCCGCGGACCCGCTGGCCGGTCGCTGCGCACCCGACGTGGTCGTGCACGGTGACCACGGCCCGGTATGCCTCGCCGAGCTGACCCGCGCCGCCCGGCCGCTGCTGCTGGACTCCACGGGTGCCTACGCCGGGGTCGCCGCGCCGTGGCGAGACCGGGTCGACGTGATCACCGGCCCTTTGGAGGGCACGACCGCGACCGCGTTGCTCGTGCGCCCCGACTGCTTCGTCGCCTGGTCCGCCGGGGACGCCGGTACGCTGCGCGCCTCGCTCACCCACCACTTCGGCCTGCCCGGATGAGCGGCCATCCACAGTGGCGTCCCACTCAACATCGACGGACGCGGATCAGGGTTTGCGACGTAGTTCGCGCAACAAGCCGTGCCGGCGCGCGGCCCACACGAGCCGCCGGACGCTCGGATGCCGCACGAACAGCACAGCCACCTGGCGGACCAGGCCGAACCGGTTGTCGCTCACCTGGTTGTCGATCGCCTGCCAGATCAGCTCGCGCACCTTGGCGCTGTCCAGCACCGCTCGTAGCTCACGCCGCACCGCAGGATCCTCGGCCGCCGAAGCGATGGCGGCAGCCTGGCCCGGCCGGTCCGCAAGCGGCTCCACCACCGCCGCGACAACCGGCCGGCGCACCTCGTCCTGCTCCAGCAACAGCAACACGGCTTCCCGAATCTCGGTCGTGTCCAGGGCGGACCGCAGCAGGCTCAACAGGCCGCGCTCAACCTCCTGGTCATGATCCGCGACGGACAGCGTGGCCAGCAGCACCGCCACCTCGTCGAGGTCGATGAGGTGGCGTAACCCGCTGCGGAACTCCGGCAGCCCCCAGGCAACCTGGAGAGCCTTGACGAGGTTGCGGTTCATGAACCATCCGCTACCCGAAAGCGACAGCCGGCGAAACCCCGCGAGCTGCCCGGTGACGGCGCGTGTTGGACACTTCTGGGCATGAGTCGTCCGTCGGTGGACCAGCAGAGGCTGCGGCAGGTCGTCCGGGAATTCGGTGCCCGCTGGACGAGTGACGCCGCCGACATCGAGACCTACCTGGCGGCACAGGTCTCCGACACGAGTCACCGAGAGGTCGTCGGCCCACTGCTCGCTGCCAGCGGCGCCAGCGGTGTGGTCCGGGTCGGGGATCGGGAGGTCGCGGCCTGGGGCGACCCGGACGTCCCGGAGATGGCGTTCAGCGTCACCAAGTCGGTCGTGTCGGTCGTGGCTGGCCTGGCCTTCGACGACGGACTGTTGGTGCCGAACCAACCGGTGCGCCAGGTCGTCGACGTTCCTGAGTTCCACGGGCCGCACAACGAGCGGATCACCTGGCGTCATCTGCTCCAGCAGTCGAGCCAGTGGGAGGGCGAGCTGTGGGGCAAGCCGACGAGCGTTGACGCGCAGAGCTTCCGCGAGGGGACCGAGTCGCACGGCACGCCGCCGGGGGAGGGTTGGGCATACAACGACGTGCGGATGAACCTGCTCGCGTACGCACTGACGCTGCTGTTTCGCAGACCGCTGCCGGACGTGCTGCGAGAGCGGGTGATGGACCCGATGGGTGCCTCTGACCGGTGGTCGTGGCACGGGTATCGAACGAGCGCCGTCGACGTCGACGGCCAACCGGTCGAGGTGGTCTCCGGCGGCGCGCACTGGGGCGGGGGCCTGTTCGTCCCCGCCCGCGACCTGGCCCTGATCGGGCAGCTCTTCCTCAGCCAGGGGACCTGTGCCGGGACGCGGCTGCTGAGCGCGGAATGGGTTGCTCAGTCGTGGACCCCGTGCCCGGTCAAACCGGAATACGGCTACCTGTGGTGGCTCAACGATGAGCAGGTGCCGTGGCCCGGTGCGCCGACGACCGGCCGTAGCGCACGCGGCAACGGCGGACGACACCTGCTGTGGGTCGATCCGGCCCGTGAACTCGTCCTCGCCTCCCACTGGACCGAGGAACCGCTCGATTTGATCCGCGAGGTTTCTCGCACCGTCACGGGCCGCACCGACTGAGCGTCAGTGTCCCGGGCCGCGACTGGATCGCCGTGGGCGGGGAGGTGCATTCGCCGGGAACATCGCCGGACCGGTAAACCTCGCGAGCCGACGCGGTGTCTTGCTGGTTGACGAGGCCCGGGAGGTCGGATGAGTGATTCGCGTGGGGCGGAGTTCGATGACTTCGTTCGCACCCGGTCGGTGGTGCTGTTGCGGGTTGCCTTCCTGCTGACCGGGGACCGGCACGCGGCGGAGGACCTCCTCCAGGAGGTGCTGGAGCAGGTGTATGTGCGCTGGCGTCGGGTGCAGAGCAGCCCGGAGGCGTACGCGCGACGTGCGCTGGTCAATCGGTCGATCAACCGGTGGCGTTGGCGTGCCCGGCGTCCCGAACGGGCGCTGGGTGACCACGACGGGGTTGCCCGAGACCATGCCGAGGCCGTCGCGGTTCGTGAGCTGGTCGTCGGGGCGCTGCGGGCGTTGCCGGCTCGGCAGCGGGCCGCGGTCGTGCTCCGTTACCTGGAGGACCTGCCGGTCTGCGACGTCGCGGCGGCCATGGGCTGTTCCGAGGGTGCGGTGAAGAGTCACGCCTCGCGTGGATTGGCCCGGCTGCGGGAGGCGCTTGCGGAATCGGATCTTGCCGTTCCCATCACTGAAACCAGGAGCTCACGATGACAATGAACGACAGTGACGTGCGCGAAATCCTGTATCGCGCGACGGATGACCTGGTCGCCCCGGCGGGTCTGCTGGGTGCGGTGCGCCGGGGTGGGCGGCGCCGGGTGGTGCGTCGCCGGGCCGTGTTGGCGGCTGTCTGCGCGGCCGTGGTGGCCCTCCCCGTGGCTGGCGGGCTTCGACTGGCGGGCGACGGAGGTGAGGCGCCGGTCGCCGCAGCGCTGTTCGACGAGCCCACGCGCGGTGACCTGGCCGCCGACGAAGGTTACCTGCGGCAGGTCCGCGAGGCGTGGAAGCGCCAGCTGAAGCAGGCCGGCGTGACGACGCGCGGCGAGCCGCACGTCGTCTGGGCGGGGACCACACCCGCTGGCCCGGCCGCCTACGTCGCCGGCGGCACCACGCACTACACAACTGTGGGTTTCGTCGAACCCACCGCCGATGGCCCGCACATCGGCACCCTGACGCAGGTTGGCGATACCGGAACGGATGGCCTCGAGCAGGCGACACTGCTCGGGTCGCAGCGCGACGTGCTCCTCGTTCTCGACTTCGGGCAACCCGTGGAGTTCTCGGCGGACCTGCGGTATCTGCCCGACGGCAAGGTCGAGCGGACCTTCACTCCGGTGGCGTTCCGAGACGGCGCGGCGGTGCTGCCCGTGCCACCGCAGCGCACGAAGCTCACCCTCGCGCTCGCCAGAACGCCAGTCAGCCGGCAGAACATGATTCACGTCAGCAACACGCACCTGGTCCTCTTCCCCGATGGCAGGGACCGGCCGGCGTCACCGCTGCTCCGCCACACGTTGCCCGGCGCGGAGCAGGTGTGGGGCACCGACCCCGCTGCCAGGGAACTGGATGCGCCAGCCGAGGCCATCGCCGAATACATCGACCAGGTAGGCGTGCACACGCACAACGGATCTCCCCGCCTGTCGGTCCACGGGGCAACCCCCGACGGTCGGCGGCTTCTCGTGGAAACCATCCAGTACGACGACGACCCGTCCCGGGTCATCGCCCTGCTCGCCGGCAGGTACCTGCCCTTCGAGGCGGTCGCCAGCACGACCGCGGACTGGCTGGCACCGCTGCCGGTGCAGCTACGACTGCCTGACGACCAGGGCATTCTGGTCGCCGCTGAGGGATCGGCGTTGAGTTACCGAGTCGCCGGCGGTCAATGGCAGGATGCCGGCCGCGACGCAGCGCTCCTACCCTCCGCGGCCACCGACGTACGTGTCACCAACGCCGCAGGAACCACGACCAGCATCCCCGTCGAGCCGTGACACCCCGGTCTCGGGAAGACCGGTGACGATCGGCCGATCGGGTGGGCAACCCGAGCGAGGGCGCCCTCCTCACCTGCGGCGCATGAACGCGTGCAGTTTGCTGCTGCTCCCCACCGGCGTCACATTGATCAGCTCCCACCCGGTGTGACTGAGTTGGTCGGCGGCGGCGAGCGCCTGGCTGATGCTGTCCCCGCCGGTGGCATAGACGACCACGGCAAGGTGCCGGTGCGGGTAGGCGCGCAGATCGACCAGTTGCCGGAGAATCGCCGCCGCCGTGATGGCGCGGTAGCGCGTGACAGATTCGATGGTTTCCTGGGGCATGCCTCGACGATAGGGGGCAAGCCGCCCGGCCACGAGGTCGAGTCGACCGCCCGTCCTATCGGCGAACGGCGTCTCCGTCCGGGGCAGGGGTGACCGGGCGGGTAGCCGCGGGGTCGGCGCAGGGGCGGGCGGCGCTCGACACTGGCCCGGCGGAGCCCCGCCACGCGTCCACAGCGAGCAGCGTGAGCGCGACCAGCGTCAGCAGGCCGCCGACGAGAGCCAGCGGACGTGCCCCCGAGGTGGGCAGGAGGACACCGCCGAGCAGTGAACCGCCGGCAATCCCGGCGTTGAAGGCGGTGCTGACGCCGGCCGACGCGATGTCGGTGCTGCCCGGGGCCAGTTGCAGCATCCGGCTCTGCACGGCCGAGCCGAACGCCGCGTAGGCGAGGCCGATCCCGGCGAGGAGTGCGACCGCGCCGGGCTGGAGCGCGCCGAGCGCGTACAGGCCGAACAGCGAGGCCGTGCCGAGGCTCAACGGCGTCAGTAGGGAAGCGGTCGGCCGGGTGTCCAGGGTCCGGGCCGCGGCCAGGGTGCCGACGACGCCGGCGGCGCCGGCGGCGAACAGCAACGGTGCCAGCACCGCGTCGGCGAAGCCGCTGACGTCGAGCAGGAACGGTGTGACGTAGGTCTGCAGGGTCATGAAGCCGCCGATGCCGAAGGCGGTCGCGACCAGCAGCAGGGTGAAGCGCCGTCCGTCCGGTGCGGTCCCCCGGGCGGCGCCGCCAGCGGCCGGGGGATAGGAGGGCAGGAAGACGAGCACCGCGGCGGCGATGGCCAGACCAATTCCGGCCAGCACCGCGAACGCCACCCGCCACCCGGCGTGCTGCCCGAGCCAGGTGCCCAGGGGTACGCCGAGCACCGGGGCGAGCGTCGCCCCGGTCGCGAACAACGCCACCACCCGGCCGCGTACCGCGACCGGAAAGGGCCCGGTCACGGTCGCCGTGGCGACGGACCAGAACAGCGCCTGCGCGAGGGCGGTCGCGAGCCGGGAGCCGGCCAGCACGGGGTACGTGGACGCGAGCGCGGCAGTGGCGTTCGCGGCGGCGAACAGGAGCATCGTGACGCCGAGCAGGTGCCGTCGGGGGATCCGCTGGGTCAGCCGGGCCAACGGCACGGACGCCAGCACGACCACGATGGCGTACCCGCTGACCAGCAGACCCACCTGGGAGCGGGACCGGTCGAGATCGGGTGCGATGTGGGTCAGCAGGCCGACGGGCAGCAACTCGGTCGTGATGAACGCGAACGCGGCGAGGGACAGCGCGACGAGCACGGCCCTGGCCCTTCGCGGCGACACCTCCGGCGCCATGGCCCACCCCCATTCGTGGTCACCGTAGTCGAGGGGGTTCCGTCCCCGTTCCGCAGCGGATCACCCGGGCGCGGCTCCTGGTCGTCGGGCCGGCGATGCGCCGACACGCGGGAGGTGGCCGCGGTCAGCCGTCGGGCCTCGGGTCAGGATCGCGCCCGGAAGGGGGCGAGCACGGCACGGATCTGGTCGGCCGCGCCCCAGTCGTCGTCGAACTGCGCCAGTACGGCGAGGTGTTGTCGCAGCTGGACGATCGGCATCCGGGCCTGCCAGCCGTCGTCAAGCGCGGTCAGGTCCGCGTAGACCTCGAAGAACCGTTGCGCCTCGGGTGGGGGCGAGGTGGACCACACGTGGGCGAGGTCGACCTCGGCCCACATGTAGGACACCGCCGGGTCGATCAGCGCCGGCCGCCCGTCCGCGGTGGCCAGGATGTTCTGGGTCCACAGGTCGCCGTGTGTCAGGCACGCGGGCCGGTCCGGCAGCAGGTCGGGCAGCCGGTGACAGAGCCGTTCCAGCGCCGCCCGGTCTCCGGCGTCGAGTGCCGCCTCCACCCGGGGCTGCCCGAGCCACCGCAGCAGTCGGTGCTCGGCGAAGAACGCGTGGCCGTTGTCATGCCACGTGTTGACCTGGCGGCGGCGGCCCAGCCAGTTGTCGTGGTGCCAACCGAAGCGGGGATGGGTCGTCTTCAGGTGCATGTCGGCGAGCAGGTGTGCGAGCCGCTCCCAGAAGACCTCGCTGTGCGGTCTCGGGTGCAACACCGACAACACGAGTAGTCCGCTGTCAGCCAGGAGCACCTCGGGTGTCGGCACGCCGCCGAGCTCGCGCAGGGCGGCCAGCCCCTTGGCCTCGGCCAGGAAGACCCCGTCGGCCGGCGCGTCGGCGAAGGCCTTGACGAACACCGACGGCGCGCCCCGGCGGCTGGCTATGCCCGCGACCGCCGCAACCCCGCCGGCCACCGGCTCCACCGCGACGACCTCGCCCATCCCGGCCGCGAGGAGGCGCTCCCGCAGGATCGTCGTCGAGCGCATCAGGGCGCACTCCTCAGGGTCGGTGTGCTCAGGTCAGCACAGCTTAGGTGGCGGCGAACCACCTTCCGTCCTCGCCAGAAAGCTGTCGATCAGCCCCGCCGCCTACCGACGTCGGTTCGGTACGGCTCGCCGCGCCCACGAGGCGGGCGGAGCGCACCGGTAGAGCCAGGTTTCAGGACCGGTTCCGGGCGAGGAAGCGCAGATACTCCACCCGATCGAACGGGTTGCCGTCGGTGCGGGGCCGGCGCGGCGGGTCGCCGGACACCAGGCGGTCGCCGCCGGGCGCCGACGACCACAGCCCCTCCCCGCTGGACAGGTCCGGCAGCCGCCGTTGCGCCTCCGGTTCGAGCCGCGCCGGCAGCACCCCGCCGATCCGCCAGCCGGCGGCGCTCTCGTCGGTGCCGTCGATCCGGGCGCCGAGCCGGCCCAGGTACGACGTGACCGCGCCGAGCCGGTCGGCCGGTACCTCCGCCTCGAACCGGCGGCACGGCTCGAAGACCCGGGTGCCGGCCTTGGCGAGCGCCCGCATGAGGACGTACGGCGTCAGATCGCGGAAGTGCCCGGCCGTGGTGATCGGCGACCAGTAGCCGCTGTGGGTGAGGGTGGCCCGGATGTCGGTGACCGGCCAGCCGTGGCAACCCTGGTCGAGAGCGGCCCGGGTGGCCTCCTCGATGGCCTTGTGGAACGACAGTGGCAGCGAGCCGAGTTCGACCTCCAGCCGGTAGTCCACCCCGGAGCCGGGCTCCACCCGGAACCCGACAGTGCCGAAGAAGCCGTGCCCGATGATCTCCACCGCCGTGCCGGTGCCGGTCGGCCGCTCGACGTGCACGAGTCGGCCCGGCCCGAACGCGGCCTCGACCCCGTACGCCTCGGCCAGCGTGGCGGCCAGCACCTCGCGCTGCACCTCGCCGTAGAGCAGCACACTCGTGCCGCCGTCCGGGGCGACCCGGGTCCGGAGGAACGGGTCGGTGTCCGCGATGTCCAGCAGCGCGGCGTGCAGCGCCAGCGTCCGGGCCGGATCGCGGGGTCGCACCACCGCCTCCACTGTCGGCGCCGGAAAGTACGACCGTCCGTCGAGGCCGGCCGTGCTGCCGAGCTGGTCACCGAGGCGGACCCCGGTCAGGCCGGCGACCCGAGCGATGTACCCGGCGGTCAGCGTGGCCGGCGGATGGTCCCGCCCGGTCGGCTCGGCGTGGTCGGTGGCCGCGCCGATCACGTCGAGCCGGGTGATCCGGGCGCGGGTCGCCGTGATCCGGCCGTCCGGCTCCCGACGGTACGCGACGACCCGCTGGCGGGCCCGGAGCTGCCCGCCGTACGACCGCAGGTACGCCACCCGCTCGCCGGTGGGGTCGCGTTCGATGGCGAAGACCCGGGCCCGCGGCTCGGGCTCCGCCGGCGGCGACGCCGGGAGCAGGGCCGCGATGGCGTCCAGCAGTTCCGGTACGCCGGCTCCGGACATCGCCGAGCCGAACAGCAGGGGGTGGATCTGACCGGCCGCGACCTGGACCCGAAGCGCCTTGGCGATCCGATCCGGGTCGGGGGGCAGGTCGTCCACCAGGGCGGCCAGCAGCTCGTCGTCGTGCTCGGCGAGGGCCTCGGCGAGCCGGCGGGCGGCGCTGTGGTCGTACCGCGGGTCGTCGTGCCGGAAGGCGGCCTCGGGGGTGCCGGGCGCGCGGACCGTGCCCAGCGGGGCGACGGCCGGGGTGAGCAGTCGGCGCGCGTCCGCGACCAGCTCGTCGGTGCGGGCGCCCGCCCGGTCGATCTTGTTCACGAAGATCAGCGTGGGTAGCCGGACCGACCGGAGGATCCGCATGATCCGTCGGCTGTGCGGTTGCACCCCCTCGACGGCCGACAGCACCAGGATTGCCGCGTCGAGCACGCCGAGCGCGCGTTCGACCTCGGCCACGAAGTCGCTGTGCCCGGGGGTGTCGAGCAGGTTGACCTGGCAGTCGGGCAATCCGAATGCGGCCACGGCGCTGCGGATGGTGATGCCCCGGCGGCGCTCGATCTCGCCGGTGTCGGTCTGGGTGGTGCCCGCGTCGACGCTGCCGAGCCGGTCGATGACGCCGGTGGCGTGCAGCAGGCGTTCGGTCAGGCTGGTCTTACCGGCGTCGACATGGGCGACGATGCCGAGGTTGATGGTCTGCATGGGCTGACGGGTCCTCGAAAGCTCGCGTCCGGATGGGCGGGAAGGTTTCGAGTCCTCGCATCGCCGTGCTCCTGTCGGTCGTTCGTTCCGTGACACCGGACCGATGGTGGCCCGGTCCAGCCTCGGTCACGCTGGCACGGCCGGGGCCGGCCGGTCCACCGAATAAACGCGCACCGGCTGTCACCTCGCGTGATCCCACCCGGAAGGGTGACGCTTGATTACATCGTCTTGCGTCAATAGATTGACGGTGGGCGCCGCCGACGTCCGGGTGACCGGGCCGTCGGCGACTGACAGGTCCATCCCGAGCCGGGCACCGCGGTCGTACGCACCGACCAGTCGTTGTGGCGCGCCGCCGCGCCGCACCAGGCGCGTTGGCGCGCTGCGTTCGTCCAGGACGCGCGTCGCCGCGCCGCCTCCCTCCAGCTCGATGGCAGAAGGACCTCTCATGACGATTCTCCGCGCCCGACCCGCTTCGACCCTGGCGGTCGTCGCCGCACTGGCCGCCGTGACCGCGACCGGAACGGCAGTGCTCACCAGCCCGGCCTCGGCCGCCCAGGGCTGCCGGGTGGACTACACGCCCAACCAGTGGCCAGGCGGATTCACCGCCAACGTGAAGGTGTCCCCCGGCGACACCGCCGTCTCCAGTTGGACCGTCACCTGGACGTACGCCGGCGACGAACGCGTCACGAACGGCTGGAACGCCACGGTCAGCCAGTCCGGCTCGACGGTGACCGCCCGCAACATGTCGTACAACGGCAGCATCCCGGCCGCCGGCGCCACCGAGTTCGGCGTGCAGGGCACGTACGGCTCCAGCCGCGGCGCGCCGACCGGGTTCAGCCTGAACGGCGTACCGTGCAACGGCACCGGGCCGACCCCGACCGGGGTGCCCACCACGATGGTGCCGACGACGCCCCCGCCGACCAGCGCGCCGCCGACGACGCCGCCGCCCACCACCCCGCCGCCTACGACGCCCCCGCCGACCACTCCGCCGCCGACCGGGTGTGCCGGGGCGGTGCTCTGCGACGGTTTCGAGAACCAGACCGGCTCGGCGCCGTCCGGCGACTGGACCGTGGTGAACCCGGACTGTTCCGGCGCCGGCACGGCCACCATCGACACGGCCACCACGCACAGCGGCAGTCGGGCGGTCCGGATCAACGGCGCGGCCGGGTACTGCAACCACGTCTTCATCAGGTCCAACAAGAACCTCGGTAGCGTGGGCAGTGTCCGGTACGGCCGGATCTGGGTCCGGCACACCACCGCCCAGCCCACCGAGCACACCACGATGATGGCGATGACCGACTCCGCCGACGGCAACAAGGACCTGCGGATCGGCGGCCAGAACGGCGCCCTGCAGTGGAACCGCGCCTCTGACGACGCGACCCTGCCCGAGCAGAGCCCGGCCGGAGTGGCGCAGAGCGTTCCGCTACCCACCAACCGGTGGGCCTGCCTGGAGTTCATGGTGGACGGCTCGGCCGGTCAGCTCCGTACCTGGCTGGACGGCACTGCCATCGCCGGGCTCACCGCGGACGGCGTACCAACGCACGACATCGACGGCCAGTGGTACAACCGCACCTGGCGGCCCCAGCTCACCGACCTCAAGCTGGGCTGGGAGAGCTACGGCGGCGGGGCCGACACCCTCTGGTACGACGACGTCGCGGTCGGGTCCAGCCGGATCGGCTGCTGAGCCGTCGAGAGATCACCGAGGGGTACGAAACGCCATCGGCGGGCCGGCGCCCAGGCGCCGGCCCGCCGAGCGGCGTAGCCCTTCCGCAGGAGCGGCGAGTTTCAGCTCCCGGTGCAGGTGGCGGTGGTTCCGGTGCCGTTTCCGGTGCCCTGGAAGCCGAAACTGGTGGTCTGACCCGCGCCCAGTCGCCCGTTGTAGCTCTGGTTCGCGACGGTGATGGTGCCGCTGGTACCGCTGGCAACGCCGTTCCACACCGAGGTGACCGAAGCTCCGCTCGGCAGGTTGAGGGAGACTCGCCAGCCGGTGAGCGCTGTGGTTCCCGCGGTGACCGTGACGTTGGCGACGAATCCGCCGTTCCACTGGTCCTGAACGGCATAGACCGCGGTGCAGGCGGGGGTGCCGCCGGGCGGCGGCGTGGTGGGCGGTGGCGTCGTCGGGGGTGGCGTGGTGGGCGGTGGCGTGGTGGGTGGCGGCGTGGTGGGCGGCGTGCCGCCGTCGAGCGTCAGGTTCTTCTGCTGGACGGTCCACTGACTGCGGCACAGACCGCAGTTGGGGCCGACGAAGTTGCCGCCGGCGGTGGTGTCGCCCTTCAGCCGCCACTTGAGGTAGAGCACCGCCACCCGGCCGAACTCGCCGCCGTTGGTCTGGTCGTACGTGCCGCCATGCCCGACGTTCAGGTTGCCCATGAAGGCGGGCAGGGTGGCTGGCAGCTTGCCCCAGTCGTCAATGGCATTCGGGTAGGCGATGTCGCTGGGCCCGCCGATGAAGTAGGCGATCGGCTTGGTCAGTCTCCGTAGTTGGTAGTCGTCGGCATCGTTCAACAAACCGCTGCTGAAGATGCCGGTCGTGGTGACGCGCGGGTCGTTGGAGACGGCGTAGGCCTCCAGACCCCCGCAGGAGAAGCCGGCGACGGCGACCTTCGTCGTGTCGATCTTGTTGTAGTACTTGCTGCCCTGCCGGGAGTTCTCCGCGATGGCCCAGTCGATGGACTGGGTGAGCATCTGGGAGGTGGTGGAGCCGGATGCGTTCGGAGCCCCGTTGGCAATGGCGAGGAAGCCGTGCGAGGCGATCTCCCGGAGGAAATTGCCCTGGGAGAGACCGTTGGCCGAGCAGCCGCCGTTGCCCCAGACGACGATCGGAAGGCGCTCGGACGGGAGTGTCTGCGGCCGGAAGATGGTGTGGTTGGCCAGGCCGGTCGAGGTCTCGTAGTCAGCGGGATAGGGGCCGGACCCGCCGACCGCGGCATCGGCCGGTGTCGCGCCGAGCGCCATGATCACGGATGCGATCGGGACGACGGCGGCCGTCAGTCCCACGTAGATCTTCGATCTTCTCCTCATTCACCCCTCCAGCGGATGCGTCGATCACGCTCCCGGTGGCGGCGGCGTGGTGGCTGTGCCTGCTCGCCCGACCACGGTCCCCGCAGGCGATCCGATGGGAGCTGTATGCAGTTACTATCACTGCGGTAACGATAAGTGTCAATGTATGGTCTGGCCCGTCGCGACCGCCGTCAACCCGAAGGTGGTGGCCCGGGGTGCCGGCCGCCGGTCGGCTCCGGCCGCGAGGGATCACTGGAAGCCTGGAAGTGCGTGATCCACGAGGAGGCGTCCGGCCAGTGCGGTGTTGCCACCTCGACGAGACGCGCCTGCGCGAGCGAGCCCAGCGCGGAGTGGACGTCCAGGAAGGTCTCCCTGGCCTCCTGTCGAGGCCAGGGCTTCGGCAGCAGATGCGGCGGCAGATCCGGATCGAGGTCCGCGAACTTACGCCAGGAATCCATCGCGGACGTCCGGGCGATCAGCGCGCTGGCGGGGGAAACCTTCCCGTTGCGGGCGGCCACCCGCAACTCGGCGTACCGCCGGACGAACGTCGAGTACGCCGACGCGAGAGCGCTCAGATCGTACGCGGCCGCCGGGCCGTGCTCCCCGGCCTCCTCGTCGAACCGGACGTGCATGACCGACCACCGGGCACCCTCGACATGGTGCAGCAGCCCGCCCAGCGCCTCCCGCACCGGCGCGGCGTCGGCCCCTGGCCGGATCCACACGCTGTCGTACAGACCCACGAAGCTCAGCGCGCCCAACGTCCTGCGTACGGCGTGCCGGGACGCCTGGCCGGCGCTCGGAATCGAGAAGGACGCCAGCACCCAGTCACCGGTCCACAGCGGCGGGCGGGCGCCGAAGTTCAGAAAGAGCCGCATCCGGGAGCGATGCCTGGCGATCGCCGCGGGCGTGAGGTGGTAGACCGGCAGCCGCCGGTTTCCCCGCACCGCGATGAGGCCGCGCTTGACCAGCCGGGACAACGCCGCACGGGCACTGGACTCGCTGACTCCGAACTCCCGCAGGATCGCGATGACCGCCGCCGACGGCAGATCGGCATCCGTGGAGTCCAGATACTCGCCGAGCAGCGTCGCCAGCAGATGTTGCGGGCTGGACCCGATCTGAGCTCGGGGGACTCGGAGGTCGTCGGCAGGCTCGTGGGTGCTCACCTCCTCAGGTTGCCGCACCGCGCTGCGCAGGACGCCGTCGGACCTCGACCCCGGGAGCGCGCACGGCGTGGCCGGGTACGCGGTGGTCGCCCGTCACCACGGCGCGGTCTGGGTCCGCCACGACGACCGACCAGGCGGTGCGGGGAGGACAATCGCGGCCATGCATCTCGCCGCGGTTCGCGAAGACGTCGCTGTCATCGACATCCTTCTCCGGGACATCGCTGAGCGTCCGGTGGACCTGACAGATCCGGACTGGCAGGCGAAGCTGTCCACCAGGGTGCCGCCGGTGGAGGAGGCCGGAGTGGCGGCCGAGGCGGCGGCGGCCCTGACAGCTCTGCTGGACGCCTACGAATCCGGTGACGAGGGGGTCAGGGACGAGGTCCGCCAGATCTTCCGGGCACACCACGCCTTCAGCTGGGGAGTCGGCCTCACGGGTAGGTGGCCATCCGCGACCGCCGAGTTCCGCCGGCGGCTGGTCCACATCTCGGCTCGGGACCAGTCGGAGGATCCCCGCGACGACCTCGTCGAGATCTGGGAGCTGTGCGCCGGAGCGCGCGGACGCGGGGTAGACGTCGAGCCCATCGTTCGTGCGGTCGCTGACATCTCGGGTGAGGTCGACCATCTCGGCATGGGATCCACCCGCGTCCTGATTCTGCGGGGCCTGGAACATCGCTGACACCGCCACATCCTCGCCGCACTGTCGGACCGATTGCCCAGAGTCCGCCGCAGGTACTTCGTGTGCCGGTGGCGGGAGGAAGCACCGCTCAGGCCCTCGGTACGGTGCTGGCGCCTGCCGTCCGCTCCGGACGCGACCGGGTGCTGAGGGCGTAGCCGGCGGTCGTGACGCCCATCGACACGCCCCAGCCGAGGAACACCAGCAGCGTGGCGGCTACCGCCCACCCGTCCCACACGTCCGACCACGGCAGTTCGCCGGAGAGTAGTCGGCCGAGGAACACCGCGCTGCTCAGCACGCCGTACGTGACAAGCGTGAGCGCCACCGCCCCGGCTGGGACCACCGCCAGCAGCCGGGGAACCGGGCGACCGCCCAGGCCCGGCACCCAGCGCGGAAACTGCTGCCCCCACCGCTGCACCAGCCCGAGAACGAGCAGGCCGGCGAGCGGTGGGACGACAGTGATCGCTACCCCGGTCAGCGTCGAGAGGTTGTTGTCGATGTCGTTCAGTTCCCGCTCGGAGATGCCGAACGGAACGCCGAGGACCCAGAGCCCATGGGGTAGCGCCCAGCCGACCACCGGCAGGGTGACCGCCACGTACGCCCAGCGGCGCGTCCAGCGGGGCACCGGCCGGTAGCCGGGCGTCACCGGTCCGCGCCGAGGGCCGGACGCGTTCGCCAGCCCGGCGAACAGGATGCCACCGGCCAGCAGTGCGAGCCGGGCGCCGAGGTCACGCCAGTCCGAGGGGCGTCCCGTCAACGCCGCCGGGATCTCGAAGAGCAGGTGCAGCGGGAACGCGGTGACCAGAAGCAGCGCCGCCGCGAGCCAGCTACCCGTGGTCGCGGCACGGCCGGGGGAGCGGACCGCGCACACGACCACCACCGCGAGGGCGACGCCGACCGCCAGCGCTCCCCAGCCCGCGAAGAATGGCAGCGTCTCGACGCGGTCGGCACCGCATCCCCCCGCCGGATCGACCAGATGAGTCCGGTCGCAGGCGGTGTACGCCCATCGGCCACCGACGATCCAGTACAGGTGCAGAGCCACCTCGCCGACGAGGAAGAGGCCAGATGTCAGCGCCCATGGTCTTACCCGCTCGGCGGCTGCGGGTCGGTGCGTACGAGCGGTACGGTCAGACATGTCGCTCCCCTGTGGACAGTGCCGTGCCGGCTCACCGGACCGGTGGTCGAGACGCGGGCCATCCGCCTCGGAGACCAGCAGCCACACGCCGGCAGTCATGGATTGATGATCTGCGGCGGTGGACGACTCCTCCTCCCCGGCGCAGGGGAGTGCGCTCCCTCTGCGGAGGGGACGGCCGCGGGCTCCGCTCAACGGGACGTGTCGGAGTAGACCCCCACGTCGTAGAGCAGTTGCACGTGGCGGCGGCCATTGGTGACGCCGACGAAGATCGGGTCACCGGCCGGGGTGCGACCCTGGCGCCACGCCTCCTCCCGCGCTGCTTCCCGCGACTCGTGGTGCGTCTTGCCGTCTCGGTGTAGCTGGAGAACGCGACGGGCGCTGGCCGCGGAGGTGGACTGTGGCCGGCTCTGCCGGCCCGGAGGCCCGGAGCCACTGGCTCCGGGCCTCCGGTGTCGCCCTTCGCTCAGGGGCTGGTGCAGGTGATGTTGCCGGGTGGGGTGGCGCCGTTGCCAGTGGCGGTGAACCCGAAGGTGGTCGACGCGTTCGGGGCCAACGTGCCGTTGTAGGCGGCGTTCCGGACGGCGACGGTGCCGGTGGTGCCCGTGTTGATGCCGCTCCAGAGGCTGCTGATGGCCTGGCCACTGGCCAGCGTCAGGCCGACGGTCCAGCCGTTGACGGTGGCGGCGGTGTTGTTGGCGACGGTGACCTCACCCTGGAAGCCGCCCGGCCAACTGTTTACCAGCTTGTAGGTGGCGGCGCAGTTGCCGGGCGCCCCGGTCGGGGGCGGAGTCGTCGGCGGGGGCGTGGTTGGCGGGGGCGTGGTCGGCGGAGGAGTGGTGGGCGGGGGCGTGGTCGGCGGGGGCGTGGTGGGCGGGGGCGTGGTCGGCGGGGCGGTGGTGGGCGGAGTGGTGGACTGGAACTGACTGAAGAATCTCCAGATCTCGCCCGAGGTCCAGGTCCTGCTGTCGTTCGGGCTGGACGATCCGTCGACCGGACTGGGGGTGTGGTCTCCGTCGAAGGCGGCCCACTGCACGGGATAACCCGCTCGGCAGCCCGCGTAGGTGGTCGTGATGTGGGTGAGACTGCCCCGGCTTGGTTCGCGCGGGCTCTGCGCGGTGCAGCCGTTGTTCCTGACGAAGGTGTCGCGCAGCGCACGGCCCTGGGAGATGTTCAGCACGCTGTCGTAGATGCCGTGGATGCCGAAGTAGGCGACGGGTTGGGTGCCGCCGTTGCAACCGCTGAGATTGGCGCCGGACAGGACGGTGACCGCGCGGATGACTGTGGGTCGGGCGCAGGCCACTGCGTAGCTCATCGCCCCGCCGTAGCTCCAGCCCAGGGCGAAACGTTGGGTCGTGTCAACGCACAGGTCGTTCTCGACCTGCCGGGAGATGTCGTCGAAGAGCGTCAGGTCGCGACCGTTGGTGTTGGCCCAACCGGCGTCGATGCCCTGGGGCGCGACGAAGATGGTGGTGTTGTTCGACAGCGGCGCAAGCCCGTAGTAGCCGGCCGAGGCGACGTTGCTGGCCGAGCCGTTCAGCCAGTGGAAGCCGAAGATCAGCCGGTACGGCTTGTTTCTGTCGTAACCGTCCGGGATCCGCAGGATGTAGCTGCGACTCTGGCCGCTGCTCTGGATGGTGCGTGTCCCGTTGGTGAGCGTCGGGGCCTTGCCGCAGCCGGCGGTGGCCGCGAGCGTGCCGTTCGTCGCGGCCACCGCCGCTCCCCGCAAGCCGCCGTTCAGCACGCCACCGGCGGTCGCCGCGAGGAGAACCGCCGCGCCCGCGATGAACGAGAAGAGTTGTCTATGTTTTGCCATTGCGTGACTCCTTGCCACTGGTAGTCCTGTGGTGGTGGTGCGCGGGACCGGCCCCGGCGACCGCAGGCCGTGCCCGTTGACGGGTGGCTGTGGCGCTCTCAGGTGCCGGAAGACGGCTCCCCTTCCGTTGCGGGCCGGCGTGCAGGTCGGTGCGGCGTGCACGGGTGACGTGCGGGCCGTACCGCCGCTGTCGGGTTGTCCGCGACGGGCCTTGGAAGCTGGGGCATGCAGCCGGACCCAGGTTGTCCGGCAACCGCCTGCGGTCGCCTGGCATCGGCGGAGCGGCCCGGACTGGTCACCGACTGGCAAGGGCGGCCGGAGAGCGTCGCCCTCGGCGTGCCTTTGTCGATCGACTCTAGTGATTGGGAGCGTGCCCTTCACTCCCGCGCCGAAAGATAGCATGTTATCGATAACATGCTCAACCGCCCGAGTCGTCCTCAGGTGCTCTGAACAGGTGTAGCTTCCCGGTCTGCCTCGGCGTCGCGGGGTGTCGCGGGTGGGTGCCGGTCGCGCGTCGACAGCGGTCCGCCAGCCCGGTTCGGCCGCGTCCTATGTACCCGAGAAGTGCCTTGGTCGAGGCCTCGACTAAAAGATCTTCCAAGAATTTGCATTGACGCCTGTGCATTTATCAACGAGGATGGACGGCGGTGACATTTAGCGGGGGGTGTTATCGCGTCTGGCGGTCGATTCATCGCCATTCGAAAGAGCGACTAGTTCTGCTGCACCCCCTACCGGACCTCACGAGGGGATGGCATGCATGAAACGTACGCTCGGAGTACCTCTGCTCTTCGCCAAGATCTTGGCTGTCGGCTTCGCGGTTGCCCTGGCTGCGCCAGGGTTCGCGCCAGCCGCAGCCGCGGCGTCGCTCCAACCACTGTCCACAAACGACTTCCGGGCAACTGAATCATCGGCCGACCGTGATTCTGGCACATTCGCCCGCTCGGCCACGATGATCGAGTTCTCGGCGGCGGCCAAGAGCGCCGTGGCGTCGGAAGTTACCCTGTCCGTTGCTGGCAAGAAGTTCACCGCCAGCAAGGACATCAGCAAGGGTGTCGCCACCTGGTCCGGCGGCGGGGCTTCGCTTCAGCCGGATGAGCGCACTGCGCTCGGCGCGTTCGCCAAGTCCCTCGAATCGTCGTGGGTCAAGCCGGCAAATGCCGCGAAGACGCCGATTCCGCTACACCGGGACCTGACCATCCGCCTCGCCATGCTGGTTGCCGAGGCGCCGGTCGGCACCAAAATCGGCAACCTGGACGTGCCCCGCCCGGTGGAGCGGTACGGCCAGCCGAAGGTTCCGGACATGAAGCTCGCGGTCGAGTCGTGCGTCAAGGAGGGCGCCCAGGCTACCGCGCCGAACAGCGCGTCCCGGAGCGCGGTGCTCGCCGCGTGCCAGCAGAGCAACGAGGACGGCATTCTCTACACCGGATGCAATGAGAACGCGTGGGTGGTCCACGATGCGAACAGCCACTGTTTCCTGGGTGAGAGCATCTATGTTGGTCCGGCCTCGTACGACTGCATGGGTAAATGCGGTGGTGGTTGCTTCATCATCACCGGTTACACCTACGACTGTGCTGACCACGATCGCTGCGGTCGCGAGCACGGTGGATCGACGAACCCATGGGACGCCGAATGCGGCGACGAATATTTCGAAGCCGATGACGACTTCCTGTATTCAAGCAACCAATGCGGTTAGAGTCTGAGGCCCTCGTACGATGAAGCGACTGCTGATGTCCGTGGCGCTCGTCATGCTCGCGGTCTCGGCGTCCGGGTGCGGGTCCACCGAGAAGTCGGTGGACCCGCCACCGAACGCACTGGCCACGGTGGCGGGCGAGCCAATCACTGTCGAACGTGTCCAAGCACTCATGCCTGATGATCCCCTGCCGCCGGTGTTGGTGGTGGGCGGCTACTCCGGACCCTGGGGGGAGGCACTGAACCTGGCGATCCGCGACGAACTCCTGGTGCATGAAGCCGCTCGTCGTGGCCTCAGTGGGTCGACCAGAGCCGAACAGATCGCCACCCTCATCAAGCAGGAGCAGCGCGATAATCCCGGCTTCACAATGGAGAACATCGCCGACGATGAGGCACGGTCCTGGTATCAGGAGCACCGCAACCTGTTCGGCGACGTGGCTCAGGCCGAGGTGGCCTGGGCGGAGTTCACGGACGGCGACCAGGCCAAGAAGGCCATGGAGCGGGTGGCCGGCGCAGATCAGCCCACGTTCCAGCGACTGCTACGCGAGGACAAACCGACGAACAGCGGCACCGCCACGATCGACGATCAGCACGACGATGTCGACGCGATGGTCACCCGTGCGGCCTATGCGATTGCCGCCGCTGGTGGCATCGGGCTGTCCGCCGATCCGAAGAACAAGCGCTGGTGGGTGGTCCGCGTCGAGCGCATCTCCTTCGAGACGGTCGCCTGGGACGAAGCGCTTGCCTACCGTGTCAAATCGGCGATGACCGCGTACCGTCAGGACGAACATCTGCGCCAGCTCGCCGACTCGTTGCGGAAGAAGTGGCCGGTCCACGTGTACGAGGCGAGGCTCGCTGACGTCATGAGGACGGAGGAAGCGAAATGAACGTGGCTACCATTGCCGGCGGCCTTGTCGCGCTCTTCATTGCCGCCGCAGCGTTCGTGAGCCTACGAAGGCGCGGTGCGGCATCCGGTTCCGTCGGTCTGCTACTGAGAATCCTCGCGGTCGCCGCCACAGCCTGGATCGTCATTGCGCTGTTGCCGTTCACGATCGACGACAGCGGTGGTGCCGCCAGCTATCTGCTGGGCGTACCAGCGGTTGCGGCCATCTGTCCCCTCATCGCGGACCTGACCCACCGTGCTGTCGCCACGACCACGACCGTCGCGGCGCTGGTGATCCTGGTGTGGGCGCTCCTGCTGGGCCTCGGTATCGGTCTCTGGTTCGTCCTTCCGGCCCTGCTGCTGGGGGTGGCGGCGATAGCCACAATGGCCAACCGAGGCGCGACGGTGCCGAGCAACCAGGATGCCTGAGGCCGACTACGGCGCCTGAGGTGCTGACCCTTACAGATTCCGCCTGACGTCCGTCAACCGCTCGGTGAGGAAGGCGCGCTCGACGTCGTTGTCGGTAAGGGTCAGCGCCTCCTCGTAGGCCGTCACTGCCTGGGGCCACCGCCTCAACTGACGCAGGAAGTCGGCACGGGCGGCGCTGAGATATCCGTAGGTGGCCAGGGCCGGATCGGCGAGCATCGGTGTGAGCGCGTCGAGTCCGGCCTCGGGGCCGTCGCGTAGCCCGATCGCCACGGCGCGATTGAGGCCGACGACGGGCGACGGCCACAGCCGGAGCAGAGCGCCGTAGAGCCCGATGATCTCGTTCCAGTCGGTGTCCTGCCAGGTCGGCGCCTCGGTGTGTACGGCAGCTATCGCGGCCTCCAGGGCGTACCGGGTCGGCGGCCGACGGCGCAGCGCGTCGGTCAACAACGATGTGCCCTCGCCGATGAGCTGCCAGTTCCAGCGTGTGCGGTCCTGCTCGGACAGGAGCACCAGCCGCCCGTCGACGGACCTGCGGGTGTCCTGGCGTGCCGCGGTGAGCAGCAGCAGTGCCAGCAGGGCGCTGATCTCGGCGTCGGTCGGCATGAGCAGGTGCAGCATGCGGGCCAGACCGACAGCGCTGTCCACCAGGTCCTGCCGCACCAGGTGCGCGCCCACCGGTGCGGTGTGGCCGGTGGTGAAGATGAGGTGGACGACCACGAGTACAACGCTGACCCGCTCGCCGAGTTGGTCTGGACCCGGTACCCGGTACGGGATGCGGGCCGCGGCGATCTTCCTCTTGGCCCGGGTGATCCGGGCGGCCATGGTGCTCGGCGGCACCAGGAACGCGCGGGCCACCTCCGTGGTGGACAGCCCGCACACCAGGCGCAGGGTCAGGGCGACCTGCGCCTGCCTGGACAGTGCGGGGTGGGCGCAGGTGAAAATGAGGCGCAGCCGGTCGTCGACCAGACCATCCTCGGGACCCGGCATCGTCTCGTCCGCGACGAGCAGTGGCATCTTGCGACGGAACACCGACTCGCGACGCAGGACATCCCGGGCCCGGTTGCGAGCGATGGTGGTGAGCCAGGCGCCCGGCCGGTCCGGAATGCCGCTCTCGGCCCAGGTCTCCAGGGCCTGTGCGAACGCGTCCTGGGTGCACTCCTCGGCGAGATCGAGGTCTCGGGTCAGCTGGGCGGTGGTGCTGAACACCTGGGCCCAGTCGCGGCGGTGCGCCTCCGCGACCGCCGCGACGACCGTGTCGTTCATCAGTGGTCGACCACCGGACGGATCTCCACACCACTGTGTGCCGCCTGCACCTCGGGAAGCAGTGCCGCCAGAGCCAGCACCTCGTCCAGGTCGGCCGCCTCCAGCAGGTAGTAGCCGCCGAGTGCCTCCTTGGTCTCCAGGAACGGACCGTCGGTCGTGTCGAGGTGGCCGAGTGCGTCCGAGCGCAGCGAGGTGGCGGTGGGCGCCGGCTCCAACTGTTGCCCGCCGATGATCCGTTCGCCGGCCTCGGCCACGAACGCCACGTGGGCGGCGTCGTGCGCCTTCCACTGCTCGTCGGTCATCGCGTCCCACTGCTGCGCGTCACCGTAGATGAGGATCATGTACTTGGCCATGTCTCGTATCCCATCGTGTGCTGGCCCCGTCGGTGGTGGCCCCTACATTGACGACGAGCCAGCAGGGCTCCGGATCGACAGCCGGGACGACATTCTCGGTCCGACGACCGAGAATCATCGCAGGCTCCGGGTTCCGGTCACGAGCGCCCGGCGGCGCGGCCCGCCGCGGGCGTGAGGAGGATCGACATGGCAACTAACGCGCTCGCCGAGCGCCCGCCGGAGCGAGAGCTCGGGGCGATCGTGCTGATCGCCGCCCCGTTCGTCGGCGCGGGCGGCTGGCACGCCGACGGGTTCGAGCTGCCGCACGACCTCGGTGCGAGGCTGCCGCCCGGCGGCGATCATCAGCTCGACGACGACCTGAGCAAGGTGGCAAGAGTGATCGAAGGTGTTTCGAGAGAGGTGGGAGACGCATGACGCGCGGACCGGTGTTGGTGGTCGGCCTCGATCCGGTCAGGACCCCTGGCTGGGATCCCGCGCCGGTGGTGGCGGCGATAGCACGCGGTCAGGCCCGCTTCGACGATCTTGGCATTGCGGCCGACCTGTGCCTGGTGGCACCCGACGAGGACGCCGAGAAGGCAATCGCCGAGGCGCTGACCCGGAGAGATTACGCCTGCGTGGTCGTCGGTGGCGGTCTCCGCAAGCACGAGCCACTACTCGTGCTCTTCGAGAAGGTGGTCAATCTCGTCCGGCAGCATGCTCCCGGCGCGGCCATCGCCTTCAACAGCAGCCCCGAGGACACTGCCGACGCAGCGCTGCGCTGGCTGTACTAGGCAGGCGCATCCGCCGTCGCCGGCGGTGCCGCCTCCGCGGACTGCGCGGAGACGGCCCGACCGATCGGGTGGTGGCGCGGGTTCAGCTACGGGTCGACCACTGCTGGTTCTGTTGTCCGTTGCAGGCCCAGAGGAGGAGCTTGGTGCCGTTCGCGGTCCCTGCTCCGTTGGCGTCGAGGCAGAGCCCGGACTGGACGCCGGTGATGGTGCCGTTGGCGTTGATGTTCCATTGTTGGTTGGTGCTGCCGTGGCAGTCCCAGATGATCGCCTGGGTGCCGTTGGTGGTGCCTTGGCCGTTGGCGTCGAGGCACTTGTTGCCGTACACCTGGAGTTGTTTGCCGGCGGTGTAGGTCCAACGCTGGGCGGTGTTGCCGACGCAGTCCCAGAGCTGCACCTGGGTGCCGTTGGTGGTGGTGCCGTTCGGCACGTCGACGCAGCGGCCGGACTGGCCGCCGACGACCTGTACGCCCTGTTGCGGGTTACCGCCACCGGCCGGTGCGTACCCGGCGGCGGCGATGTTGGCCTGCACGGCGTCCTCGGTCGCGGCAGTCGGGTAGCCGGAGGTCAGCACACCCTCGAAGAAGGTGCCCCGCCCGGAGACACTGTTGTCGCCGCCGATGCCGAGCAGGATGGCGCCCTCCTTCTTCATCGGGTGGTAGCCGTTGGGGCGCCGTCCGTCGAAGTAGGTGGTCAGACCACCCGACTGGGCGCTTGCGCCCCGGATGGCCCAGTGGTTCGGCTCACCCTTGACCATGGCGGTCACGAATCGGTGGTTGATGGACGCGATGTTGTTGTATCCCGCGTTCACCCCGGAGAACAGCCCCCACTCCAGGTCGGCCATGACCCAGGGTCCGGCTCCTGCCCCGTAGCCCCACTGCTTGTTGGCGCCGAAGTAGACCGTCTCCATGATGGCGGGCGCGTCGGCCTGTCCGTCGGTCTGCGCGTTGCCGTAGTCGAAGCAGCACCACTGGTTGTAGTGCGTGCCGTCGACGACGGCGTAGATCCCCTCGGGCTGGTCGCCGGTGGCGACGCCGTTGGTGTTGTTGTTGCGGTAACCGGTGCCGGGTGCGATGTAGACGCCGTAGGCCTTCTGGCCGCCGACGGTGATCGGGGCCGCCTTGGCGTCGGCAAGGTTGTCCCATCCGCCGGGAAGGGGGCCGGGCCAGTAGCCGGGAGGTGCCTGGGTCAGGCGGTTGTTACGGCCGGACTGGTCGTAGAGGATGGTGATGACGCAGTTGGTGTTGGCGCAGAACGAGTCCTGGGTGGCGGCGTTGACGTAGCCCCCGGCGCTCAGCACACCGATGTCGCGGGTGGTGTTGTCCGAGGAGCGCCGGACCTGGTAGAGCGGGCCGTTGTACGCGCCGTACAGGGCGCGGGTGGTGCTGTGCGCGGCCACGCAGGGGGTGCCACCCGAGGCGTAGATGTCGCACGGTCCGGTGCCGGCGGCGCGGGCGACGCCCGGCGCGTCCGAGACCACGTAGATGCTGGCACCCAGGGCGAGAACCAGCAGGGTCCCCGTGGCGGCCAGCAGGCGACGGAGTCGTCTCTTCACATTCATCGGATCCTCTCGGTGGTGTGGTGGGGCGGTGGTGACGGCTTGAGCTGCCGGACTGGCCTCTGGAGCGGCGCGGTTGGCGCCGTCGGCGGTGGCATGGCCGATGCGTACGGTCTCTGCGGAATGGACGGCCACGGGGCGGGATGACGCCTCTACCGGTCCTCAACAACATCACACGTCACACCTTTTTACATTAATGCGTGTCCATGCGTAGCGCCAGCTTTCGCCGGTTCGGCGACCACCGGGATCTCACATCGACAGGCATCGGGCTCACCGAGTGCCGGAATCGTGGGTTGTGCCAGTGCTGGCTGCGGAACTTCCTGACTCGGGCCCGAGATTCGGGACGGATATGCTCAGCAGCGAAAGACGGTGCGTCCCCGTGTCGGGGCAATAATCGATTCGAGGGCGCGGTATGAACATCGGGGAGATCGCCCGCCGGGCGGGAGTGTCCCGCAGCACCGTGTCCTACGTGCTGAGCGGGAAGCGGACCGTGTCGGAGACGACCCGGCAGCGGGTCCAGGCGGTCATCGACGAGCTGGACTACCGACCGAACGCCAGTGCCCGCGCGCTGAAGGAGGGGCGCACCCGCACCCTCGGCCTGGTGATTCCCCCGGCGAGCCAGCGGTTGACCGACATGCAGTTGGGTTTCGTCGCCAGCGTCGTCGAGGCGGCCGCGCGCCACGACCTCGATGTGCTGCTGTCCCCGTCCGGCGGTGACCATGACCGGTCGTTCGAGCGGATCGTCACCGGGCGTCGGGTGGACGGCGTGGTCCTGATGGAGATCCGCCTGGCGGACGACCGGGTGACCCGCCTGACCAGGGCCGGTCTGCCGTTCGTCACGATCGGGCGGATAGCCGAGCCACAGGACATGAGCTGGATCGACATCGACTACGCCGGGCTGATCGCCCGCTGCGTGCACCACCTGGCCGATCTGGGGCACCGACACGTGGCGCTGGTGAACCGTTCCGCCGAGTTGGTGGCCGCGGGTTACGGCCCCAGCCATCGGGCGCTGTCCGGCTTCCGGGCGGCGGCGGTGGAGCGGGGCCTGACCGGCGTGGAGGTCTGCTGCGGCGACGACACCGCCTCCGGCGAGGCGTGCGTGGAACAGTTGCTCGTGACCCATCCCGACGTCACGGCCATCGCCACCATCAACGAGGCCGCGCTGCCCGGAATGCAGCGCGCGCTGACCGGTGCCGGTCTGTCCGTGCCCCGCGACTTCTCCGTCACCGGTGTCGCCGCCCAGCACTGGGCGGAGGACTTCCGCCCGCCGTTGACCGCCGCGGACGTCCCGATGGTCGAGATGGGTGCCGAGGCCGTGTCGCTGCTGCTGGAGAGCATCGCCGCCCCCGGCGCTGTGCCACGCCACCGGCTGTACAGCCCGCCCATCTCGTTGCGCGCCAGCACCGGTCCGGTTCCGGCCCGGCGAGTGGACGCGGCTACCCCTTCGTGACCCGCCGTTCCTCCTGACCAGCGGCCAGAATGAGATAGCTGCTGGCGGTCCAGGTGTACGCGCGGTCCCGGAGCCCGGCCCCGGTCTCGGCGTCGAAGTTCTCCGCGAATCCGGACTTCTCACACAGCGCCAGGAATCGTCGGCTGATCTCGTCGGCGATCCTGGTCTGCCCGGCCCGGCGCAGGCCGTCCTCGACCAGGACGGTCGACGGTGCCCAGATCGGGCCACGCCAGTAGCCGTCGGCGAGATAGTGCGCCGAGTCGGTCGGCTCGGTGGCCAGCCCGTGGGTGGTCAGGTGGGTCTCGACGCCCCGGGTCAGCGCGGCGGCGACCGGAGCGGGCAGGTCGGCGCCGAGCGCGACGGGCATCAGATCGAGCAGGCTGCGACTCGCCCGCCGATGGCCGGTGTGCGGGTTGCGGGAGGTGAAGCGTTCGCCGTCCCACAGGTCCCGCAGCATGGCGGCATGGATCCGGTCGGCCTCGCGGGACCACTGCTCGGCGGGCTCACCCAGCTCGGTGGCGAGGTCGGCGAGGCAGCGCAGCTGGGACACCAGGAACGCGGCCAGGTCGGCCGTCTGGAGGACCCGGTCGACGTCGAAGGTGGTCGCGTTGTCCCAGCCGCTGTCGTTGCCATGCTGGTAGTGGGGCAGGTCGTGGCCGGGGGCCCGACGCGCGTCCAGCCAGAACCGGGTCCAGCGGGCCAGCCGGTCGTACGTCTGCGCCAGCGCCGCCCGGTCCGGTGGCTGGGGAAGACGTCGACGCAGGTGCCGCAGGGCCCAGCCGTGGATGGGAGGCTTGACGTAGTTGTGCAGGACTTCGGAGTGCGTGACCGAGTCGGGTAGGGCGCCGGCCTCGTCCTGGTGGTCGAAGGGCAGGTGGAACTGGTGCCAGGCCAGTTCCGGCTCGCCGGCGGCCAGGGCGATCGCGTTGAAGCAGTGGTCCCAGCTCCACACCTTGTCCATCCAGTGCTTGGACATCAGGACCGCGGGCCGGGTGACGAAGCCCGCCGGGGCGACGGTGGCGGACCACAGGACGTAGGCGGCGAGTTCGGCGGCCGGGGTCTCCGCACCGCGCCACGGTGCGACCGCGTCGACGAACGCGCTGAACTCGGCGGCCCGGTCGCGGCACAGTTGGTCGAAGGTGACGGACCCGGAGTACGGGCGGCGGGCGGTGGCGTACTCCTCGATCGCGATCTCCCACGGTTGGTCACCGGGAAGGTCCACGCAGCGGTCCGCGGTGCCGAGCGCCTCGACGCCGGCGGCCCGTTGGAGAGCGCCGGAGAGCAGGGTGATCCGGTAGCGGCGACCGGTCTCGTACGAGGTGAACACGTGGGATCCGTCGACCGGGTCGTGGTAGAGGTAGGTGCCGCTGAACGGGGTGAGGGTGGGCGCGGCCGCGGCCACCCGCAGGCCGAGCCGCCGGCCCCGGACCCGCAGGGTGTCCGGGCCGTCGTAGACGGCCTCGATCCGGTCGGCGCCGTTTCGCCAGGTCAGCAGCGCGGGTGTGGCGACGACTGTGGCATCGGCGGCCGCGGGGGAGAGCCGTAGTACGGGGTGTAGCCCGGTCTGGTGCGAGACCAGGTGCAGATCGTCGGCGTACGTCTTCTCGGCGACCACCGGGGAGATGTTGAACCAGGCTCCTCGGTAGCTGAACGGGATGTCCTGGACGGGGAACTCCGGACCGGACGGGGCGACGGTCATGGGTGGCGGGTGCCTTTCTGTGGTGCGGGTGGTCAGTCCTTGACGGCGCCGGCGGTCACGCCCATCGAGACGTAGCGCTGGGCCAGGATCAGCAGCACCGCGGCGGGGATGGAGGCGACGACAGCGGTGGCCATGATGGCGTTCCACTGCTGGTTGTTGTTGCCGATGTAGTGATAGATGCCGAGGGTGATGGGCTGCTGGTCGGCGCCGCCGGCGAGCGTCGAGGCGAAGATGAAGTCCGACCACGACCACAGGAACGCGAACAGCGACACCGTGACGATCGAGTTGCGACTGACCGGGAGCACTACCGACCAGAAGGTCCGCAGCCGACCAGCGCCGTCGACCACGGCGGCCTGGAGCAGCTCGTCGGGAATCCCGGACATGAAGGCCGTGAAGATCAGCACAGCGAACGGCACCGCCAGCGTCGAGTCGGCCAGGATCAGGCCGGGCAGCGTGTTCAGGACGCCGAGACTGAGATAGATGGCGTAGAAGCCCATCGCCATGATGATGCCCGGAATCATCTGCGCGATCAGCAGGACGAAACTCAGTGCCGTGCCGCCGGGCGGCCGCAGTTTCGCCAGCGCGTATCCGGCGGGGGCGGCCAGCGCCACGGTCAGCGCCACAGTGCCGAGACCGACCAGGAAGCTGGTGCCGAGGTACGGCAACTGTTGGTCGAGCACGGCCCGGTAGCCGTCCAGCGTGCCGTTGGTCGGGAACAGGTGTGGGGGATCGGCCCGCATGTCCTGGTCCCTGGTGAACGACACATTGATCATCCAGTAGACGGGGAAGAGCATCAGCCCGGTCAGCACCAGACCGACGACGGTCTTCCACCAGGCCCGAGGTGTGGAGGTGGTCATGGCAGGTTCTGCCTCCGCTGGATCCGGATGTAGACGAGCCCGGCGATCAGGGCCATCACGATGAGCAGGTTGCCGACGGCCGCACCCGGCCCGAACTCGGGCAGCAGGTTGCCGAAACCGAGTCGGTAGGACCAGGTCGCGAGCGTGGCGGAGGAGTTGGTCGGGCCACCCTTCGTCATGATCCAGATGATGTCGAAGACCTTCAGCGTGTAGATCAGCCCCAGCAGCAGCGTGATAGCGGAGACGGGGCGGAGCAGCGGGAAGGTGATCCCCCAGAACCGTTGCCAGCTCGATGCGCCGTCCAGCGCGGACGCCTCGTACATCTCGACCGGGATCGCCTGTAACCCGCTGTACAACACCACCAGGTTGAACGGGATGCCGATCCAGATGTTCGCGATGATCACCGAGGCGAGCGACCAGCCCGGCGAGGTGAGCCAGTTGACCTGGTCGATCCCGACGACACCGAGCGCCGCGTTGACCAGCCCGGAATCACTGTTGAGAAGCCACGACCAGGTCGAGGCCGAGACGATCAGTGGCAGCAGCCACGGTACGAGGATCAACGCCCGCAACGTGCGGGACAGGGGAAAATGCCTGTGGAAGAAGAGCGCCAGGGCCATGCCGATGGTGAACTGGAATACGAGCGACGCGGCAGTGAAGATCAGGGTGTGCGCCAGGGTGGACCCGAAGGCCGGATCGGTCAAAACCGTCCGGTAGTTGTCGAGGCCGGCGAAGGGCGCTCCGCCCTGCACGAACGAGCGGACGGTGTACTCGCGCAGGCTCAACTCGAGATTGCGGTAGAGCGGGTAGGCGTAGAAGGCCGCCAGGTAGAGGGTCACGGGTGCCAGGAAGCCCCACGCCAGCCATCGGTTGGGCCGGCGGGCGCGGGACGGGGGAGGACCGGGTGGGGCGGACTTCGCCGCCCCACCCTGATCCGGTACGGCTGTGGAGCTGTGTGTCGTGGGGAGCATGGTGTCGGTTCGGCGCGGTTACCTGGTCGCGGCCTGAGCGGCGGTCAGCGCCTCGCCTGGTGACTTCCCACCGCTGAGGGCCGCCTGCACCGCGGTCCACAGGGATTCCGAGATCTTCGGGTACTTCGTGCCGAGGTTGTCACCGGTGCGGCCCTTGGCTGCCCGGACCGCCTCCACCCAGACCTTGAGCTTGGGGTCGGCAGCGGCCTGTCGATCCTGCACGGCGGCGACGGGTGCCACGTAGGACAGCGTGGTGTCGGTGGTGAGCAGGTTGTCGGCGTTGGTGAGGCAGGCGACGATCTTCTGCGACGTCTCGTACCGGTCGGTCTTCTTCTGCACCGGGATGGAGACGAACTCACCGCCGGTGGGCGCCGGCGCCGGGCCGCCCGCGCTGGCCGGGATCGCGATGGTGCCGTAGGAGAAGCCGAGCTTCTCCGCGTTGGCCAGCTGCCAGGTGCCGTTCTCGGCGAACGCGTAGTCGCCGGTGGCGAACTCCTGCCAGCTCGTGGTCTGGGTGTTGTTGATTACCGAGTTCGGGGCGAGGCCCTGCTTGAGCCAGTCGGTCCAGAGCGTCAACGCGGACACCGCCTGCGGCGAGTCCAGGCTGGTCAGTTGGGCTCCCGAGCCCCAGAACCAGGGCAGGAACTGGAAGCTGCCCTCCTCGGTGCCGATCGCGGAGAAGGTGATGCCCTTCTTCCCCTTGGCCTTGACCGTGGTCAGTGCCGTGGTCAGCGACGGCCAGTCCTTGATCGAGGCCGGATCGACGCCAGCGGCGGTCAGCAGGTCCTTGTTGTAGTAGAGGGCGAGGGTGTTCGCCCCGATCGGCACCCCGTACGTCTTGCCCGCGCTCTGACCGGCGCCGAGCAGGTTCGTGGCCATGGCCGAGACGTCGAGCTTGTTGTCGTCGGTGGTGGTGAGCGCGCCAGCCTCGGCCAGTGTCGAGATGACCGGGTTGTCCACGATCAGCACGTCCGGTGAGTTGCTCTGCTGGGCGGCGAGCAGGGCCTTGTTGGTCAGGTCGGTGGTGTCGTAGCCGGTCCGTTCGACAGTCGTTGCCCCCGCCGAGGTGCCGCACTTCTTGAGCAGTGCGACCCACTCGGAGTCGGCGGCGAACTGCGGATACGGGTCCCAGACGAGGTAGGCGCCGCCATCGCTGGACCCGTCGCCGGAGGACGACGAGCAGGCGCTGCCGGTCACTGCGGCAAGTGCTATCACGGCGACGGCGGCCAGGCGCCGTCGACGACTGAGTCCTGTCATGTGTTGCCTCACTTCAGTCGATCGTCAGGTGGGTGTGCGGGTTGACCGTCGCGGGCCGGACGGCGTCCGACCATGAGGCGAACCGATTCGACAAATCGGTTCGCACGAAGATAGGTCCGTCGCTGCCGGCTGGTCAAGGGATGATCGGGCGTTCTGAAGGTTGCGCTGTGAAACGCCACCTTCACCGCGTCGTCACTTCATTGACATGGTTCAGTTCCTGGTCCTACGATCCGTGCGAATCGATTCGCAAGCGCAGCCCTCCGGAGAGCGTCCCCCGCGCCCCACCAAGGAGCCGCCCGTGAAAACCCCGTCCCCCGGCAGGTCAGGACGAGCCCGCGCGCTCGTCGCTCGACTCGTGGTTGGCCTGCTCGCCGCCACCGCCGCCGTAACCGTCGCCGCGTCCCCGGCCCAGGCCGCCGACGAGTCGATCACCGTCAACTTCGCCACGGACAACGGCACGCCGACCTACCGCGCGTCCGGCTGGATCTACGGCATGACCGAGAACGCCAGCGGTCCGGCCGACCACTTCTACCGGGACGTCAAGTTCCAGTTCATGCGCGCCGGTGGAGCACAGCTCCCGGGCAGCGGTTGGGTCGGCGGCACGTACGACCGCCGATGGAACTCCACACTCGCCCAGGCACGTCGGACCACCGCCCTCGGCGGGAAGTTCATCATCCTGCCGCATGACCTGTGGGGTGCCGACGGCGCCGGAATCTCGCGCTTCCCCGGCGACAACGGCAACTGGACCGACTACGACAACTTCCTGACCCGGCTCATCAACGACGTCCGGGCGTCCGGGCTCAACGTGCAGTGGGACATCTGGAACGAACCCAACATCACCATCTTCTGGAACCGCCCGATCTCCCAGTACCTCGAACTGTGGCGCCGCACCTACCAGCGCCTCCGGGTGGAGTTCCCCAACCAGCTCATCGTCGGGCCGAGCTGTGCCTGCGTCCCGTCGACCAACCACGCCTTCTGGAACCAGTACCTGGACTTCGTCCGCTCGACCAACACGGTGCCGGACATCATCAGCTGGCACTCGCTGCCGGGCGACCCGGTCGCCAACGTCGCCGCCGCCAACGCCACCCTCGACCCCCGCGGGATCGCCCACCCGCGGCCCTACCAGATCAACGAGTACGGCTCGCCCGACGAGCAGAACCCGGCCGACGGCGCCTGGTACATCGCGCGGCTGGAGCGGGCCCGGGCCGACGGCCTGCGGGCGAACTGGGCCAGTGGGGGCAGCCTGCACAACGACCTCGGCAACCTGTTGATCCGCAACTCGGCCGGGCAGCACCAGCCCAAGGGTGAGTGGTGGAACTACCGCTTCTACGCCTCCCAGACCGGACAGATCGTCGGGGTCACCCCCAGCCAGTCGTACGACGCGTTCGCCACGAAGACGACAGGCACGGCGAAGGTCCTCATCGGCGGTGGTCGTACCACCGGGAATCTGACGGTCAACCTGCAACGCCTGGACACCACGAGCGGCATCGTGGAGAACAACCAGGTCCGGGTGCTCACCCAACGCATCCCGCACAACGGCGGCGGCGCCGTGCCGGGGCCGATCACGGTCTCGAACAGCGTGGTCGGCGTGTCAAACAACAACGCCACGGTGACCGTGCCGTACACCAACCAGACCGACACCTACGCCGTCACCCTGCTGCCCCCGTCGGATGGTGGCTTCCAGTCGGTGGCGGTGGCCCAGCACTCTCAGCAGTGCCTCAACAACGCCGGCCTGAGCACCGCCGACGGCAACGGTCAACAGCAGAACTACTGCGACGGCGGCGACCAGCAGCTCTGGAACTTCCGCCCGGTCGCGGGTGTGGCCAACACGTACACAGTGGTCAACCAGCAGAGCGGCAAGTGCCTCGACGTCAGCGGGACGTCCACCGCCGACGGCGCTGCCGTCAACCAGTGGACCTGCCTGAACAGCTCGAACCAGCAGTTCACCCTCCGCAAGGTGACCTACTCGGGCAACGACTCGCACGACTACCAGCTGGTTGCCCGACACAGCGGCAAGTGTGTCGATGTCAACGGCGTCTCCACGGCGGCTGGCGCAACTGTTCTCCAATGGACCTGCAAGGCGGTCAACCAGGGCAGCTCGTTGAACCAGACCTGGCGGCTCCTGGGGCGGTAGTCGTCCCGGGGGCAGGTGACGCGCTGACCGTCCGCCTAACGGTCAGCGCGTCACCGGGCACCGCATTCATTGACATAAATGAAACAAAGGTCATACGATTCGCTGCGATTCGCCATCGCCACCACCCGCCCGTGGCGCGTCGACGATCCCCCCGCGCATCCACGACTCCGAGGAGCGACCTCGTGCGAACCCCGTCCCGCAGTGGGCCAGGAACAGCCCGCGACCTCATCCCAAGACGCCAACGCGTCCGACGTTTGACCCTCCTGGCTGGCGCACTGGCCGGGGTGCTCGTCGTCGTCGGCATCGGCGTCGGCACCACCCCCGCCAGCTCGCCCTTCGCCGCCGAGGCCGCCGCGGCGGCCACCATCGAGCCGGGGCAGAGCACCCGGATCGTCGGCACGCCGTCCGGTCGCTGCCTGGAGGTGCCCAACTCCAGCACGACGAACGGCACCCAGACGCAACTCTGGGACTGCAACGGCGCCTCCGGCCAGACCTGGACCTGGACGTCGAGCAAGCAACTCCAGGTGTACGGCAGCAAGTGCCTGGACGCCTCCGGCCGGGGCACCGCGAACGGCACCCAGGTGATCATCTGGGACTGCAACGGTCAGAACAACCAGCAGTGGAACGTCAACAGCAACGGCACCATCACCAGCGTGCAGTCCGGGCTCTGCGTCGACGCCAACGGCGCCGCCACCGCGAACGGCACCAAGGTCATCCTCTGGGCCTGCAACGGTGGCGCCAACCAACAGTGGGCCTCGCCGAACACGCCGCCCACCACCGCACCGCCGACCACCGCACCGCCGACCAGTCCGCCGCCGGGCGGTGCGCGCCCGTGCGACATCTACGCCTCCGGCGGCACTCCGTGCATCGCGGCGCACAGCACGACGCGGGCGCTCTACGCGGCGTACACCGGCAACCTCTACCAGGTCCGGCGCTCGTCGGACAACACGACCCGCAACATCGGGCTGTCCGGCGCGGGCGGCACCGCCGTCGCGGCGACGCAGGACTCCTTCTGCACCGGCACCACCTGCGTGATCACTGTCGTGTTCGACCAGTCCGGGCGCGGGAACGACCTCTGGTACCAGGGGTCGAGCGTGGTTCCGGGCAGCCCGCAGAGCCGGCCGGCGGTCGCGACGACCGAGTCGCTGTCCGTGGGTGGGGCCAAGGCGTACTCGCTCTACATCAACCCGGGCAACAGCTACTGGCGCGACGGGCACCTCACCGGGGTGCCGACCGGCGCCGCTCCCGAGGGCATGTACATGGTGACCAGTGGCACCCACGTCAACAGCGGCTGCTGCTTCGACTACGGCAACAGCGAGACGACGCGCAAGGCCGACGCCGCGGGGGCGATGGACGCCATCAACTTCGGCAAGCAGTGCTGGTTCGGCGGCTGCTCGGGCAGCGGACCCTGGGTGCAGGCAGACCTCGAGTGGGGTCTCTTCCCCGGCGGCAGCCAGAGCTGGAACCCGAACCAGCGTGCCTTCACCAGCAAGTTCGTGACCGCGACCCTCAAGAACAACGGCACGAGCCGCTTCGCCATCAAGGGCAGCGACGCCCAGTCCGGCAGCCTCTACACGCTGTACGACGGCTCGCTCCCGCCGGGATACAGCCCGATGAAGAAGCAGGGCGCGATCATCCTGGGCAGTGGTGGTGACTGCTGCAAGCCCGACGGCGGCGCGAACCTGAGCGCCGGCACGTTCTACGAGGGGGCCATGGTCGCCGGCTACCCGTCCGACGCGATCGAGAGCGCCGTGCAGGCCAACGTCGTGACCGCCGGCTACCGCTGACCCCGGCACCGACGTCAGAACGACGGGTGCGCCGGTCACCACTCCGGTGGTGACCGGCGCAGGCTCTCGCCTCGACGCCCGCTGGCTCAGGCCGGCGGTCACGGCCGGCGACGCTCCGGGGAGGTACGGGTGGCATGCCCTCCCCGGAGCGCCGCACGGTGTCAGGCCACCGAGCAGGACGCCCCGTTGAGGGTGAACGAGTTCGGCTTGGCGGCGTTACCGGTGTGCGTGGCCTGGAAGCCGACGGTCACTGATCCGTTTGTGGGTATGCCGGCGTTGTAGGCGACGTTCCTGGCCGTCACCTGCCCCGAGTTCGGTGAGTAGGAGGCGTTCCAGCCCGAGGTGATGGTCTGGCCCCCGGGCAGGGTGAACACCAGGGACCAGCCGTTGACGGCACTGGTGCCGGTGTTGGTGACTGTGATGTTCTCGGTCAGCCCGTTGTTCCACGCGTTGACGGCGACGGTCACCCGGCAGGCACCGGAGTTCGGCGGCGGCGTGGTCGGGTTGGGCGGGTTGGACAGGCCGAAGAACTGGATGGCGGACGCGGCCATGCCGCTGGCGGGCAGACTGTGCCCGGCGCCCTCGATGCTGTACGCCTCGACCTGAACGGTGCCGCTGCTGTCGGCGTACCTGCGCCGGTTCCAGTTCGGCTGCGGAGTGTCGGTGGAGGTGGGTGTCTGGCTCAGCCCGAACACGTTCGTCCACTGCTCGATCGACTCCTGCAACAGCGAGTACGGCACGAGGGTGTCGTTGGTGCCGTGCCACAACTGGATGCGCGGGCGGGGCCCGGAGTAACCGGGGTACGCCTGGCGGACCGCGTCGCCCCACTGTTGCGGCGTACGGTTCATGTTTCCGCCGGTGCACTGGCTGCTGGTGGGTGGGTAGTCGGCCGCGTTGGCGAAGCAGTTGAACGGCACCCCCATGAACGCGGCGCCGGCCTTGAACACGTCGGGATAGAGGGCCAGCATGTGGTTGGTCATCATGCCGCCGGACGAACTGCCGGTGGCGTAGACCCGGTCCGGGTCGGCGGCGTACTGCTGTTGCACGTGACGGACCATTGAGACGATCGACTGCGAGCTGCCCGGCATCGAGGCCCACACCACCGCCGACGTCCTGACCGGAGTACGCCCCGCCGTGAACCCGGCAGAACCGGCCGACGGCGGATCCGCTGGTTGCGGATCCGCGGCCCTGTGAGCGATAACAGAGCCATCGTGATCGGCGCGTGCACGAGGTGCGGTCGGCGCGGCTGACTCCCACCAGGGCAGCGCGTCGGGACGACGGTGACGAGGCAGGCTTCGGCGGAACCTGAGGTCGACAGCATCGATCCGGGCTTATGTTACGTCTTGACGAACGGCATGTTATCGCTCACCCTCGATATCGAGGAGGCAGCACCTGTGGCTCACCGGGCGAGCCGCTGTCGGACCTCACGATCGCGACGTTCCGCAGGGCATGCGGACGTCGATCACGCACCCTCGGCAGCGGCGTCAGCCTGCCGGACGACAGGTGTCGGTACAGGCCGGCGCAGGATGCCCATCCCGGTTCCTCGCCACAGGAGGATCATGACTTCGCTTTCGGCGCGGGCTCACCCGTCCCCGACCGGGTCGCTCATCGACACGGTCGACAGTGACAGCACCGCTGCCAACCAGCGCTGAGCGCGTCGTGATCCACGCCAGCGTTCCCGGACCGACTCTGGCAAAACAGTGGCACGTCCCCCACCACCGTTGCGACCACCACCGAAAAGGAACGACATGAAACCCAAGAGAACTCTGCTGGCGGCGGCGACCCTCGCCGTCGCCCTCACCGCGGGCATGACGGCGGTGCTCGCCCCCACGGCCAGCGGCGCCGGCACGACTCTGAAGGCGGCAGCCGCCGAGAAGGGCCGTTACTTCGGTGCGGCCGTCGCGACGAACAAGCTCTCCGACAACGCGTACGTGACGATCCTGAACCGCGAGTTCAACAGCGTCGTGCCCGAGAACGACATGAAGTGGAGCTCGACCGAGCCGCAGCAGGGCACCTTCACCTACTCCGGTGGTGACCGCCTGGTCAGCCACGCGCAGGCCAACGGCATGAGCGTCCGGGGTCACACGCTCCTGTGGCACGCGCAGCAGCCGGGTTGGGCGCAGGGCATGTCCGGTACCGCGTTGCGCAACGCCGCGATCAACCATGTCACGCAGGTCGCCACCCACTTCCGCGGCAAGATCTACGCGTGGGACGTGGTGAACGAGGCGTTCGCCGACGGTGGCGGCGGCGGGCGGCGTGACTCGAACCTGCAGCGCACCGGTAACGACTGGATCGAGGCGGCGTTCCGGGCGGCGCGGGCGGCGGATCCGGGTGCGAAGTTGTGTTACAACGACTACAACACCGATGGCGTGAACGCGAAGTCGACCGGGATCTACAACATGGTGCGGGACTTCAAGTCCCGTGGTGTGCCGATCGACTGCGTGGGTTTCCAGTCGCACCTGGGCACCTCGTTGGCCAGTGACTACCAGGCCAATCTGCAGCGTTTCGCCGATCTCGGCGTGGACGTGCAGATCACCGAGCTGGACGTGATGACCGGCGGCAACCAGGCCAACATCTACGCCGGGGTCACCCGTGCCTGCCTGGCCGTCTCGCGCTGCACCGGCATCACCACCTGGGGCGTGCGGGACTGCGACTCGTGGCGCGGGTCGGACAACGCTCTGCTCTTCGAGTGCAGCGGCACCAAGAAGGCGGCGTACACCAGCGTCCTGAACGCCCTCAACGCCGGCTCGACCACGCCCACCACGCCCCCGCCGAGCAGCGGGGTCGACACCAGCGCCTGGTACGTGTTGCTGAACCGGAACAGCGGTAAGGCGCTGGACCTGTACGCCTCGGCCACCACCGACGGCGCCCGGATCAGTCAGTGGTCGCGGAACAACGGCACGAACCAGCAGTGGCAGTTCGTGGACTCGGGGGGCGGCTACTACCGGCTGAAGTCCCGCGTCTCCGGCAAGGTGTTGGACGTCTACAACCGCTCCACCGCCGACGGTGCCGCCATCGTGCAGTGGAGCGACGGCAACGGCACGAACCAGCAGTTCCGGCTCGCCGAGTCGGCCGATGGTTACCTGCGGGTGATCAACCGCAACAGCGGCAAGGCCGTCGAGGTGCAGGGCTCGTCCACCGCTGACGGCGGAAACATCGTCCAGTACAGCGACTGGGGCGGCACCAACCAACAGTGGCAACTGGTCCGCATCGGCTAGCGCCCGGCATGATCTAGACGAGAGGTCCGCACTCGGGACGGGGCTGCGGACGCGGCGATGGGCGCTCGCCATCCGCTGTGGCTGCCAACCATCTCGATGTGCTGGTGGGCGGTATACCTCAGAGGTATGAATATGACTCTGAGGTATACCGCCCTCTACCGCATCCGCCCCCACGCGGGTGACTGACGGTCACCGCCGGCCGCCGGCGTCCAGCTGGAAACCGTAGCGGCCCGCCCCATCCATCGGGGCGGGCCGCTACGACCGTCAGGTGGCTGTACAGCTCAGGTTGGTGGGCGGCTGGCTGCCGCCGCTGAGGTAGCCCACGGTGGTGGATGCTCCGGCCGCGAGCTGCCCGTTGTAGCTGGCGTTTGTCACTGTCACCTGGCTGCCCTGTTGGCTGTAGCTACCGTTCCAGACCTGGGACACCGTCTGCCCGTCGGGGAAGGTGGCGGTCACCCGCCAGCCGGTGACCGGGACGGATCCGGCATTGGTGATGGTGAACCTGCCCTCGAAACCGCCCTGCCAGGAGTTGACCACCGCGCTGGCGACCCCACAGGACTGTCCGCCCGGGAGCGTTGGCGTGGGCGTGGGCGTGGGTGTCGGCGTCGGGGTGGGCGTCGGCGTGGGTGTCGGGCTGGGCGTGGGCGTCGGATCGACGCCGGTGCCGCTGAACTGCCACCAGTTGATGTTGAGCAGGGTGCCGGTGCCGCCGGTGAAGCGGAGATACAGATCGTGGGTGCCGGTGGCGCCGTTGACCGCGCAGGTGGTGCTGGTCCAGGCCTGCCAACCGCCGGTGCCCGCGACGGTGCAGGTTCCGACGACCGGGCCGCTGGCGCTGTCGAGGCGTACCTCGATGCGCCCACCACTGGTGCCCGAGGCGACCCGGGCCGTGAACGACGACGCGCCCGCGCCGAACGCGGCGCCCTTGACCTTGACGTAGTCGCCGTTCTCGATCCAACCGACGTTCATACCGCCCTCGCTGGAGACCTCCGTCTCGACACCCGAACCCCACGCGATCGTCTCGGCCTCCTGCCGCACGTACGGATTCAGCGTGCCCACCTGCGGCACCCCCGCGGAACTCATCGTGATCGTCGGGAACGTGCCGTTGGAGTTGTACGAGAACTTCTCCACCGCCACCGACCGGGTGTAACCACTACCACCGGGCAACGCCCCGTTGTGATAGAAGAAATACGACCCACCACCGAAGTCCACGACCCCGGCGTGATTGGTGAAACTAGCCCCCTGCCGCGGCATGATCGTCCCCCGGTACGTCCACGGCCCCGTCGGACCAGACGCCGTCGAGTACGCGATGAACTCCGAACAACACTCCGCCGCGAACACGTTGTAATACAACCCGTTGCGCTTGAACACCCACGGCCCCTCCTCATACAGGGTCGGCCGACTCGCGTTACCACTACGCGCACCGAACCCCGCCGTGGTCAACGCGATCCGCGTCGCGCTCCCCGAGTAGGAAACCATGTCCGCGTTCAACCGCACATACCACAGACCCGGATTACCCCAGTACAGATACGCCTGCCCGTCATCATCGACGAACACCGTCGGATCGATCTCGTTGTTCCCGACCAACGGCCGACCGATCGCATCCCGAAACGGACCAGTCGGGGAATCCGCCACCCCCACCCCAATGACCATCTGCCCGTTCGAGCGCTGCCGCACCGGCACGTACCAGTAGAACTTCCCGTTGCGCGCCACGACCTGACCAGCCCACGCGTTGGCATCCGCCCACGCGAACGTCGCCAGACTCATCGGCGAACCATGATCAGTCCAATTCACCATGTCCGCCGACGACCACACCCGCCAGTCCCTCATCGTGAAATACGTCGAGCCATCCTCATCATGACCCGTGTACAGATACACCCGACCGTTGTACACCAACGGCGCCGGATCAGCCGTATAGATATGCTGAACAATAGGATTGTCCGCCTTCGCGGCACTGACGGGGACCAGCGCGAGGACGCAGACGAGGCTGGCCAGCCAGGCGATGGCGCGCCTGGCCCGGCGATTGGTCCGGGTTGTCATTCGAGCATTCACCTTCACGATTACTCCCACCGAGAGTGTGCCGTGCGTGGAGTCTGAGTCGACGGGCCACCGCTACCGGGTTGCCGTCGAGAAGGGCTTCACCGTGCGCGTACGAAGCGGCACAGGCGGCAACCGTGTTAGCGCTAACAGATCTTTGTCGACACCTCCCCTGCGCTGATGACCTGGACTTTTGAGTGGTGCGAGATGACCGTCGTAACCACATCGCAGCATTGATGTATCGACGTTGACATCCAAGATTTACGATGCACCGTACTGAGCGGCGTGGCGGGCGTCAACGGACGGCAGCCGGCTTTCCGTCAAGGGCCCGCCCGTTACGCACGGTTACCAGCTGCCGGCCACAAGCCCCATACCGTCCATTTCGGATCGCGAGCTCCGCCCCCGACCGCCGCCGGCCAGGCGCCATGGCGTGCCGCCGCCGGACCGGCGCACCCGGGATAGCCGCCAGGTGACCCCGGGGGTTGCGAGCGTGTTAACGACCAACTATGTTAGCGATCACATTGATGTACCACGATTAGGTCTCCCGCAGGCGTGCCCCTGGCGTCCACGGTGGCAGCTCGTCCGCTCAACGCGCGTTCACCCCTGGGCGCACTGTCCGCCGCAACACCGCCAGCGGCGCACCGAGCCCCTCCGAGCGCCGCGAGCCGCCCGGACACCACCTTCCGCATCACCCCGCAGCGCACCGTCCCGTACCGAATTCCCCGGAGGTTCCCATGCCACCCCCGCCCCTCAGCCGTCGCCACCTCCTGCAGGCCGCCGGAGCCACAGTGGTGCTCTCCGCGACCGGCACCACCTTCGCCGCCGGCAGCGCCGCGGCCGCCGTGGTTCCGCCGGCCCGGCCGGACATCGGCGTCTCGGCGTACCCGTTCGACCTCGGTCAGGTGCGGCTGACCTCCGGCCGTTGGATGGACAACCAGTCGCGGACGCTCAACTACCTGCGGTTCGTCGACGTCGACCGGATGCTCTACAACTTCCGCGCCAACCACCGGCTGTCCACAAACGGCGCCGCCACCAACGGGGGCTGGGACGCGCCGAACTTCCCGTTCCGGACCCACATGCAGGGCCACTTCCTGAGCGCGTGGGCGTACGCGTACGCCGTGCTGGGCGACACCACCTGCCGGGACAAGGCGAACTACATGGTCGCCGAGATGGCCAAGTGCCAGGCGAACAACGGTGCCGCCGGGTTCGGTGCGGGCTACCTCTCCGGCTTCCCGGAGTCCGACTTCACCGCGCTCGAGGCACGGACGCTGTCCAACGGCAACGTGCCCTACTACTGCATCCACAAGACCCTCGCCGGGCTGCTCGACGTCTGGCGCTACACCGGCAACACGCAGGCCCGTACGGTGCTGCTGTCGCTGGCGGGCTGGGTCGACACCCGGACGGCCCGGCTGAGCTCCAGCCAGATGCAGTCGATGCTGGGCACCGAGTTCGGGGGCATGAACGACGTGCTCACCGACATCTACCAGCAGACCGGCGACAGCCGGTGGCTCACCACGGCGCAGCGGTTCGACCACGCCGCCGTGTTCAACCCCCTGGCCGCCAACCAGGACCAGCTCAACGGGCTGCACGCCAACACGCAGGTCCCCAAGTGGATCGGCGCCGCCCGCGAGTACAAGGCCACCGGGACCACCCGTTACCGGGACATCGCCAGCAACGCGTGGCGAATCACCGTCGGCGCGCACACCTACGCCATCGGCGGCAACAGCCAGGCGGAGCACTTCCGGTCGCCGAACGCGATCGCCGGCTACCTCAGCAACGACACCTGCGAGCAGTGCAACACGTACAACATGCTCAAACTGACCCGGGAGCTGTGGCTGCTCGACCCGAACCGGGCGGACTACTTCGACTTCTACGAGCGCGCGCTGATCAACCACCTGATCGGCGGACAGAACCCGGCCGACAGCCACGGCCACATCACCTACTTCACCCCGCTGCGGCCGGGTGGTCGTCGGGGCGTGGGCCCGGCGTGGGGTGGCGGCACCTGGAGCACCGACTACAACTCGTTCTGGTGCTGCCAGGGCACCGGCCTCGAAATCAACACGAGGTTGATGGACTCCATCTACTTCTACAACGGCACCACCCTGAGCGTGAACCTGTTCGCGCCGTCCGTGCTGGACTGGACGCAGCGCGGCATCACTGTCACCCAGACCACGACCTTCCCGGTCAGTGACACCAGCACCCTGACCCTGAGCGGCTCGATGAGCGGCTCGTGGAGCATCCGGGTGCGGATCCCGTCCTGGACCAGCGGTGCGACGATCGCCGTCAACGGCACCGTGGAGAACGTCGCCACCACACCGGGCAGCTACGCCACTGTCACCCGCACCTGGGCCGCGGGCGACACCATCACCGTGCGGCTGCCCATGCAGGTCGCCGTCCGGGCCGCCAACGACAACGCCAACGTCGGCGCGATCACGTACGGCCCCTCGGTGCTGGCCGGCAACTACGGCAACACGGCGCTGAGCGCCCTGCCCACCCTCACCGTCTCCTCGGTCACCCGGACCAGCACCAGCTCGCTCGCGTTCACCGCCAGCGCCAACGGGTCCACTGTGAACCTCGCCCCCTTCCAGGACGCCCACGGCTACAACTACACGGTCTACTGGAACACCAACGGTAGCGGCGGCCCCAGCGGCAGCTACCGCCTGGTCAACGTCGGCACCGGGCTGGTCCTCGGTGTCCAGAACATGTCCACGGCCGACGGTGGTCTGGCCGTGCAGTGGAGCGACAGCGGCACCGCCGACCACAACTGGGTGGTCGTGACCGACGGCAACGCGGTCCGGTTCCGCAACGTCAACAGCGGCAAGGTGCTGGGTGTGGAGAACATGTCCACCGCCGACAACGCTCGGGTCCTCCAGTGGGCCGACAACGGCACCGCCGACCACCGGTGGATCCTCGTGGACAACGGCGACGGGACCTACAAGATCCGCAACGTCAACAGCAACAAGCTGCTCGGCATCCTGAACGCGTCGACCGCCCTGGGCGCGCAGGCGGTGCAGGATTCGGACAACGGCAGCGCGGACAACCGGTGGCGGATGGTCCGCAACGCCTGACGATCCGCCCCGCTCGCCGGCTCGCCGGCGCGGTCGCCCCGACGACCGCGCCGGTGACGCCGGGCGGGCAGTCGGCGGCACCAGCACCGACCCGAAGCGGGGGGATCGGCCGTCAGTAGGATCACGGGCACCTCGGCGAAGACTGTCGCCCTCTGCACCCGGAGCCCGCGTGGCCGACCGCCGTTCGCACCGCTTTCTGCGTCGAGCCCTGGCCGTCGGCTGCCTGATCGCCGCCGCCGGGCTACCCGCCGGGCCGTCGGTGTCCAGCCCGACGGACCGCACCGGGCCGACGATCCTGCGGGTGCTGCAGATGAACCTCTGCAACAGCGGCCGCGCCGGCTGTTACACCGGCCGATCAATGCAGCGGGCCACCGAGGTGATCAGCGCCGAAGCGCCCGATCTGGTCACCCTCAACGAGATCTGCCGAGACGACGTGGCCGTCCTGGAGCGGGTGTTCGCGACGATCCACACCGGGCGGCGGGTCGTCTCCGCGTTCCAGGCCGCCGGTGACCGCCCCAGCGGAGGCGACACCCGGTGCCGCAACGGCCAACCGTACGGCGTGGGACTGCTGACCCGGGCGCGGACGCCCGACACCGCGCCTGCCGTGTACCGCGGGATCCACCCGACGCAGGACCTCGCGGACCCCGAGGAACGCGCCTGGCTCTGCGTCGACGTCGACGCGGTTCTGCTCGCCTGCACCACGCATCTGGCGGCCACCAGTTACGCTGTCGCGCTCGCCCAGTGCCGCCAGCTGCTCGACACGATCCTGCCGACGATCCGCCGACGCACCGGGCCCGCGCCCATCCTGCTGAGCGGCGACCTCAACCTCCGCGACGGCGGCGATCCCGATGTGCGGTCCTGCGCGCCGCCGGGTCACCAGCGGATCGACGACGGCGCGCTGCAACACATCGTGGCGACAACCGACATCGGCCTCTGTTGCCGCAGGTCGGTGCCCATGCGCGGGGCGACCGACCACCCCGGGCTGCTGGCCACCCTCAGCATCGACGCCAGCCGGCCCGGCCGCCCGCCGACCTGACCCACACCGGCAGCGCCGCGTCCCCGTCAGCGGGGTGGGGTGTCCCGGCGGGACGGGAACGGGGTACCCGGCTGGCCGAGGGTGGAGCGGGCGCGCAGCCCGACCGGGTCCGGGGCGACGGCGGGCGTCGCGGCAGCCGGCTCCGGGACCCGTCGCCCGTCCAGGTAGGCGGCGGCGGCCCGGTCGTCGTCGGTCGGGGCGGCGAGCAGGGCATAGAGCAGACCGACCACGCCGAAGATCACCGCCACCATGATCGGCACCAGCAGCGTGCTCACCTGGGCGCCGGTCACCCCGCCCCCACGTTCGTGCTGGTGCACCGACAGGGCGCTCATCCCGGTGAAGTGCATACCGTTCACGGCGACGCCCATGACCAGCGCGGAGGCGAAGATCGCCAGCCCGCGTCGGACGGTCATCGCGAGCCACAGCGCGACGGTGGACGCCACGACAGCGATGACCACCGAGAGCACGACCCGGACGGTGTCGTAGCCGAGACTGCCGTTGAGGCGCATCGCCGCCATCCCGGTGTAGTGCATGGAGGCCACCCCGGCGCCGGTGAAGACACCACCGGCGACCAGCCGTACCGGATTCAACCGGCCGGTGCCCACGATGGCCAGGCCGATACCGACCGCCACCACGGCGATGGCCGTGCTCGCCGCGGTCAGCGGCACGTCGTAGCGGATCCGGGTGCCCCCGACCGAGAAGCCCAGCATGGCCATGAAGTGCATCGCCCAGATGGCGGTGCCGCCCAACGCCCAGGCCGCCAGCAGGCCCCACCAGGCTCGCTGGCCGGTCGTGCGCGCGGTACGAATGCGCCCGGCGCACACCAGCCCGAGGATCGAACCGAGCACGGACAACGCGTAGCTCAACGCGGGTGTGATCCACCCGTACTCAAAGTGATTGATGTCCGCCACAGCGGTCTTCTCCCGTTCGTTACCGGCGCGTCAACAAAGGGCGCTCGGCAATGATCAGGGGTGGCGTGATCAGGCGCGACAGCACCCCCCGAGCTGTTCGAGGGGTGCTGTCGCGGTGACTGTCCGAAGCGTCGATTCGCCGGCGAGCGTCACAGAGCGTGACGATCAAGCAGACGTGTGGTACGCCAGCACACCCCTGTTGACGGCCGCGATGGCCTGCCGGGCGGTGGACCGCAGCTCCGGCGAGGCGCCGCCGGAGTCGGCAAGCTGACCGAGCAGGTCGACCACCTGTCGCGCCCACCGGACGAAGTCACCGGCGGGCATCTCACCGTCGATCTCGTGACCGCTGCCGAGCACCTTGGCCAGCGCCTCGCCCCGGGCCCACCGGTAGACCGGCCAGGCGAAGCCCAGATCCGGCTCCCGGGTCGCGGTCAGCCCACGCGCCGCCTCGTCGGCCTCGATCTCGCTCCAGAGCTTCAACGTCTCGTCCACCGCGTCGGCCACCGGCCCCCGTGGCAACGACGCCCGCTCGTCGACGTCGCGGCGCGCCTCGAAGACCACCACCGACACCGCGGCGGCCAACTCGGACGGGGACAGCCCGTTCCACACCCCCCGGCGCAGGCACTCGGCGACCAGCAGATCCGCCTCGGTCCAGATCCGACCGAGCATCCGACCGGCGTCGGTGACCGCGCCGTCGCGAGCGAGATAACCGCGGTCGGTCAACAGCGCCACGATCCGGTCGAAGGTCCGCGCGAGGGACCCGGTCCGCCCGGAGACCCGCTCGCGCAGCTCCTCCGTGTCGCGCTCCAGCCGCCGCCGGCGCTCTGCCCAGCGGGCGTGCTCCTCCCGCTCCGGGCAGGCGTGGCAGGGGTGGTTACGCAGCTCGGTGCGGAGCTGGGCGATCTGGTGATCCTCGCCGGCCGGCTGTCGGGACCGGCCACCCCGTCGGCCGCCGTGCCGGTCCAGGCCGGTGCCACTGACCTCGGCGGCGAGATCCCGGCGGGCTCCCGGCGAACGGTGGTTGAAGTGCTTGGGCACCCGGATCCTGGCCAGCACCTCGGCCGGAGTGGTGAAGTCGCCAGGGCTGACCCGCCCGGCCCACCGATCCTGGGTCAGCACCAGCGGCCGAGGCTCACCGAACCCGCCGGTCGCCGGGTCCAGCACGACGGCCAGCCCGGCCCGCCGGCCCGACGGCACCCGGATCACGTCGCCGATCCGCAGCCGCTCCAGCGACGCCACCGCGGCGGCCTTGCGCTGGTTCTGCCCCTGCCGGGCGATCGCCTTCTCCCGGTCCGCGATCGCCACCCGCAGCGCGAAGTACTCGTCGAAGTCACCGTGGTGGCAGGCGGCCTCCGCGCCGTACGCCTCGATGGTCTCGGTGTTGCGCTGCACCTGCCGGGCCAGGCCGACCACCGACCGGTCCGCCTGGAACTGGGCGAACGAGGACTCCAGCAGCGCCCGGGCCGGCTCCGCGCCGACCGTGCCGACCAGATTCACCGCCATGTTGTACGAGGGCCGGAAACTGGAGCGCAGCGGGTACGTGCGGGTGGACGCGAGCCCCGCCACCTGCCGTGGGTCGGTCTCCGGGGACCACACCACGACGGCGTGCCCCTCCACGTCGATGCCACGGCGGCCGGCCCGACCGGTGAGCTGCGTGTACTCCCCCGGGGTCAGGTCGACGTGCGCCTCACCGTTGTACTTGACCAGCCGTTCCAGGACCACGCAGCGGGCCGGCATGTTGATGCCCAACGCCAGGGTCTCGGTGGCGAAGACCGCCTTGACCAGGCCACGGACGAACAACTCTTCGACGATCTCCTTGAACACCGGCAGCATGCCGGCGTGGTGGGCGGCCAGGCCCCGCTCCAGGCCGTCGAGCCACTCCCAGTAACCAAGCACCGACAGGTCCTCGCCCGGAATGGCGGTGACCCGCGACTCGACGACCCGGCGGATCTCGGTCCGCTCGTCGGGCGAGGTGAGGCGCAGGCCGGCGGCGAGACACTGCTGCACCGCGGCGGCGCACCCGGCCCGGCTGAAGATGAACAGGATCGCCGGGAGCAGACCCTCCCGGTCCAGCCGGTCGACGATGTCCGGACGCATCGGGCCACGCCAGCGCGGACCCCGCCGACCGGCACCGGGCCCCGCGCTGCGCCCCTCGCCCAACTCCAACCGCCGCGCGGTCTCCCGGGTGTAGCGCAGCAACTCCGGGTGCACGTCGTGCTTGCGGGCGGCGTCCGCATCGTGGAACAGGTCGAACATCCGCTTGCCGACCAGCATGTGCTGCCACAACGGCACCGGCCGGTGCTCGCTGACCACCACGGCGGTCTCGCCGCGCACGGTGACCAGCCAGTCGGCGAACTCCTCGGCGTTGGACACGGTCGCCGACAACGAGACCAGGGTGACCGAGGCGGGCAGGTGGATGATCACCTCTTCCCACACGCCACCGCGGAACCGGTCGGCCAGGTAGTGCACCTCGTCCATCACCACGTACGCCAGCCCCTGCAACGTGCTGGAGCCCGCGTAGAGCATGTTGCGCAGCACCTCGGTGGTCATCACCACCACCGGCGCGTCACCGTTTATCGCGTTGTCGCCGGTCAACAGGCCAACCTGCTCGACACCGTACCGGGCGACCAGGTCGTGGTACTTCTGGTTGGACAACGCCTTGATCGGCGTCGTGTAGAAGCACTTGCGCCGGGCCGGCGGGTCGTCGCCGGGCACCGGGTCGTCGGGCCGCCCGCGCAACGCCAGGTGGACCGCGAACTCCCCCACCACGGTCTTACCGGCGCCGGTCGGGGCGCAGACCAGCACACCGCTGCCCCGCTCCAGTGACTGACACGCCTCCCGCTGAAAGTCGTCGAGGTCGAACCCCAGGTCAAGGGCGAACTCGTCCAGCGCCGGAAACTCTGCGGCCTGTGCGGCCCGGCGGCGCGCCGCTGCGTACCGCTCGGCGGGGCTCGACATGCCACCAAGATTAGTGCGTGCCGGGACGCGACACCCCACAAGGCCGTCCGGAAGGGCCGTCCGGGGCGGTCGGTAGGGTGCACGGCGTGCCGGACCATGCCGAACCGCCCCAGACTCGCCCGCCGGGCAGCCCCGAGGCCGCCGCCCCCCGGGCGTCCCGACGGCCCGTCAAGGCGGTGCTCTTCGACTTCCACGGCACCCTGGCGCAGGTGGAGGAGCCCCGGCAGTGGGTGCTGGCGGCCGCGGCGGCGTGCGGGGTCACCCTGGACCGGGTCCGCGCCACCTCGCTGGCCGACCGGCTGCTGACCGCCGGGCGCGCCGGCGGGCCACTGCCAGCGCGGGTGCCACCCCAACTGGCCGAGCTGTGGGCCGACCGGGATCTCTACCAACACGCCCACCGGGGCGCGTACACCGGGCTGGCCGAAACCGTCGACGCGGGCATCGAGGGCTTCGCCGACGCGCTCTACGAGCGGCTGCTGACCGCCGAGGGCTGGTTGCCGTACCCGGACACCGCGCCCACCCTGGCCGCGCTGCGCGCCGCCGGAGTGCCAGTGGCGGTGGTCAGCAACATCGGCTTCGACCTCCGACCGCACTTCGACACCTGGGGGTTGACCGACCTGGTCGACGCGTTCGTGCTGTCCTACGAGGTGGGGCGCTGCAAGCCGGACCCGGCAATCTTCTGGCGGGCCTGCGGGATGCTCGGCGTCGACCCGGAGCAGACGCTGATGGTCGGCGACACCCCGGCGGACGCGGGCGCGGTGGCGGCCGGCTGCTCGGTTCTGGTGCTCCCCACGGCCGACCCGGGTCGGGAGAACGGGCTGGGAGCCGTACTCGACCTCGCCCTGCCGGGCTGACCGGCGGTTTCACGACCAGAGCGGTCGGGCGTCGGAGCGCCACCCCACCCCGCCGCTGACGGGGCTCGCGTTTCGGCAGGTGGATACCGCCGTGAGGCAGTCGGAGCGGACCGCCTACCGTCCTGCCCGTGACCGAGATCCTGCTGCCCACGCCAACGCCGACCGACACGCCACCGGCCCGGCGCGGTGGCGTCGTCGCCGTGGGGCTGGTGCTCGGCGGGGCCCTGTCGGTGCAGTTCGGCTCCGCCGTGGCCGCGTTGCTCTTCCCGCGTACCGGCGTGGCGGGCGCGGTGACCCTGCGCCTGACCATCTCGGCGGTGCTGCTGCTCATCGTGTGCCGGCCCCGGCTACGCGGGCACGACCGGTCGGCATGGCTCGCGGCGGGTGCGTTCGGATTGGCGCTGGCCGGCATGAACTCGCTGTTCTACCAGGCCATCGAACGCATCCCGCTGGGTCCGACCGTGACGCTGGAGGTGCTCGGCCCGCTGGCGCTGTCGGTGTTCAGCGCCCGACGACTGGCCAGCTGGGGCTGGGCGGGGCTGGCGCTGGCCGGGGTGGCGCTGCTCGGGCAGGGCGGCTTCGACCGACTCAACCCGGTCGGGGTGGCCTTCGCGTTCGGCGCCGGCGCCATGTGGGCCGCGTACATCGTGCTGAGCGCACGGGTCGGCAGCCGGTTCCCGGGCGCGGACGGGTTGGCCCTGGCGTTGGCCCTCGCCGCGCTTGTCACCCTGCCGCTGGGCATCGTCGACGGCGGCGCGGTGCTGCTCGACCCGCCGGTGCTGGCGCTCGGCACGGCCCTCGCGGTGCTCGCCTCCGGGCTGCCCTACACCCTGGAGCTGGTGGCGCTGCGGCGGATGCCGACCGCCACGTTCGCGGTGCTGATGAGCCTCGGCCCGGCCGCCGCCACGCTCGCCGGGTGGCTGGTGCTGCGGCAGGCCCTGACCCTGCTGGAGTGCGCCGCCATCGTGCTGGTCATCGCGGCCAGCATCGGGGCGGTACGGGTCAACGCAGCAGCCGCAGCGCGCCCGGAACGGCGCTGATCGTCACCGGCAGTTCCAGGGAGCGTTCCCCGTCGGCGTACGTGACGATGCCGTCGGCGGCCAACTCCACGGTGCGGGCCCGGTAGCTGGTCACCAGCGGGTGGCTGACGTGGGTGCCCTGGTAGATGCGCGGCTTCACCCGGATCAGCGTCCGGCGGTTGACCCGACCCGCCACCACCACGTCCAGCAGCCCGTCGGTCGGGTCGGCAGCGGGGCAGATCCGCATCCCGCCGCCGTACGTCGGGCAGTTGCCCACCGCCACCAGCACCGCGTCCAGCTCGTGCGGCACCCCGTCGAGGCGCAACGTGTAGTGGCGGGGCCGCAGCCGGGCCAGCTCGACAAGGATCGCCAGGTCGTAGCGGCGGGGGCCGCGCGGCCAGCGCATCCGGTTGGCCCGCTCGTTGACGATCGCGTCGAACCCCGCCGCGAGGACCGCCCCGAACCAGCGCACGGTGCCATCGGTCCCGGTCATCCGGGCCAGATCGACGACCTGGGTGCGGTCGGCCCGCAGCGCTGACGCGATCACGTCCACCGCCACCACCGGGTCGGCGGGAAAGCCGGTGTCGACTGCGAAGTCGTTGCCGGTCCCCGCCGGCACCGGACCGAACGGCACGTCGGTGCCGGCGACAGCCTGCATCGCCCGATGCACGGTGCCGTCCCCACCGATCGCGATCAGCGCGCCGATGCCGTCAGCGACGGCGGCACGGCAGGCGACCTCCGCCTCACCCGGACTGGCCGCCGTCAGCACGCGGACCGGCCGCCCGGCGGCGGCCAGCCCGTCCAGCAGCCGGGGTAGCAGAGCGCGGTGCCGCCCTCGACCAGCGGCGGGGTTGGCGAGCACGGCGACCGGGCCGGGCAGGTGATCGTCTGCGGTCACGGGCAGCACCGTACCGGTCGGACACCCGCCGTTCACCAGGGGCCGGCGCCGTCACCACCGGTTCCGCCACCAGCGCGGCGGGTGAGGTCGCGGCACGACGACGCCGCCCCCGGAAACCGGGGACGGCGTCGGCAGAACCGGTGGTACGCGACCGTCAGGTCATGTCGTCGTAACGCCGCTCGATCGGCGCCGGTGGGGCGACCGGCTCGGGTACGCCGATCGGCGCGCTCGCGTCGACCCGCTGCCCGGCCACGACAGGATCCGGGTCGAACTCCAACGGCGACACCTCGTCGTCGTCGATGCCCGCGTAGATCTCCTTGCCCCGGCCCCGCCGCCTGTCGTTGAGGAACGCGAGGCCCACCGCGCCGAAATACAGAGCGGACAGACAGATCGCCAGCGCGGTCATCCCGAACGGGTCCGGAGTCGGGGTGACCACCGCGGAGAACGCGAAGAACACGAAGATCGCCACCCGCCACCAGCTGAGCAGCTGCTTCGCGCTGGTGATGCCCACGAAGTTGAGCATCAGCACCAGAAGCGGGAACTCGAACGCCACGCCGAACAACAGGATCAGGTTGGTGACGAAGGAGATGTACTTCGTGATCTCCAGCGTTGTGCTGATCTCGCTGTCCGAGACGCTGAGCAGGAACTCCAGGCCCTTGGCCGTGACGAAGTACGCCAGCACCGCGCCCGCCGCGAACAGCGGCGCCGCCAGAGCGGTGAAGATGTACGCGTAGCGCCGCTCGTGCCGGTGCAGGCCGGGCGCGATGAACGCCCAGAGTTGGTAGAGCCAGACCGGCGCGGCCACGATCAACCCGACCCAGAGCGCGACCTTCAGGTTGAGCAGGAACAGGTCGGCCGGGCCGAGCTGCACGAACTCGCACTTGCCGTCGACGAACCTGGCCTGCGGCAGGTCACAGTAGGGCTGTTGGAGCAGGTGCAGCACCGGCTCCGCCAGCCAGAGACCGAGGCCGAAGCCGATCAGGATCGCCACGGAGGCGCGGAACAGACGGTTGCGCAGCTCGCGGACGTGCTCGATGAGCGTCATCGAGCCGTCGGCGGCCCGCTCGAACGACTTCGGGCCGCGTTTGCGCAGTGCGAAGGCCACGGTGGTGGGGCCCTTCGGTCAGTTGTCGCGGACGCGGTGCACCGGGTCGACGACCGGCTGCTGCGTCGGCGCCTGCTGGTACGGCGCCTGCTGCGGCTGTCCGGCGTACGGCGCCTGCTGCCCGGCGTGCGGCGGCAGCGGCTGGTAACCGGCCTGCGCGTCGGCCTTCTCGGCGAGGTCGCGGTCGTCGTCCTGCAGGCTCTTGGTTTCGGCCTTGATGATCCGCAGCGACCGACCCAGCGAACGGGCAGCGTCGGGAAGCCGCTTCGCACCGAAGAGCAGGATCAGCACAACAACGAGAACAGCGATGTGCCACGGCTTGAGGGCACCCATGAGAAACTCCAGTCGCTCTGTGTCCGAGGGGTGGTACGCAGCCCATCGTACGTGCGGATCGGCTGCCTGCCACCCGCCGGGTGGGAGTGGTTCGGCCCGAAGGGTGAAGTCTTGACCAACGCGCGACGATCCGTCAACCATCGCCAGGTGCGGGCTCGATCAGCCGCGCTTGGCCTTGATCACCGCGAGCCGCTGCGCCGTGGTGTCGAGCTGGCGTTGGACATCCTCGGCGCGCTGCTGCAACACCTCGGCGGTCTCCCGCAGCACCTCGGCCTCGGCGGCCCGCCGCTGCAACGCCACAGCGGCGCGACGCAGCGGACGCAGCCGGGTCAGCACCGGGCGCACGGCCAGCGCGAGCGCCACGAGCGGGAGCAGCACCACCGCGAGCACGATCCAGATCAGCACGGCGGTCAGCCTACTGGGTGCGGCCGGCCACTGCCGGGTCACCCGACGGCGCGTCCAGCGACACACCGGGGTCAGCCGACCCGGCGTCGGACGCGGGCAACCGGGGCGCTGCCGTGGGGGCGGGCACCGCGTAGGCGTCCAACGCGGCGGCCGCCGCCGCCCGTACCTGCTCGGCGAGCTCGACCGGGGCGACCACGACGGCGTCCGGGCCGAGGCCCAGCACGAACCGGCGGGCCCACCCCAGGTCGGTCACCCGCAGGGACACCAGCCACTGGTCGCCGTCACCGGCCTCGACCCGCTCGCACGGGTAGTACTCGGTGATCCACCGCTCGCTCCGGCCGATGCGCAGCGTGATCAGCGGCAGGTCGGGCGAGGGGCGGAAGATACCCTCGGTGAGGTCGTGCGGAACGGCCTGCGGTGGGACGGTGGCCGGCTCGGCCAGCTCGGTGATCGCGTCGATCCGGTCGGCCCGGAACAGTCGGACCGCCTCCGCGCGCCGACACCACGCCTCCACGTAGGCCCGGCCGCCGACCATCAGCATCCGCAGTGGGTCGATGACGCGCTCGGTGGTCTCGTCCCGAGCTGCCGTGTAGTAGGTGATCCGCAGCGCCCGGCCGCCCTCCACGGCGGCACGCAGCGCCTCGACCCGCCGGGTGTCGCCGGGCAGCCGGACCGCCACCGGAGCACCCACCAGGTCACCCGCGTCCTCGATCTTCGCCAGGGCCCGTTCGACGGCCTCGCGGTTGGCCACCCCGGGCGTCTCGGCGAGCATCCGCAACGCCACCACCAGCGCGAGGGCCTCGTCCGGGGTGAGCCGCAGCGGCCGGTCGATGCCGGCGTCGTAGGTGATCGTCACCCGGTCGCCGTCGAACGCCATGTCGATCAGGTCGCCGGGGCCGTAACCGGGCAGCCCGCAGACCCAGAGCAGCTCCAGGTCCTCGCGCAGTTGGCGCTCGGTGACACCCAGGTCACCGGCCGCCTCGGCGATCTCGATGCCGGGTCGGGCCAGCAGGTAGGGCACCAGGTTGAGCAGGCGGGCGAGCCGGTCGGCGGACGCGCGGGAACCGCCCCGCGCGGACGGGCGGGTCACCGGGCACCCCCGGTGACGGCCAGCTCGTCGTGCCGGACGGCGATCTCCTTGAGTCGTTGGATGACCGCCTCGCGGACCTCCGGTGGGTCGAGCACCCGCACGTCCGGGCCGTAGCCGACCAGGTGGCCGGCCAACCCGTCCGGGTCCGCGTACGGCAGGACCAACCGGTCGCCGTCCGGCCCGGTGGTCACCTCCACGGCCCAGCGGCGCAGCCCGGCGGCCCGGCCCGGCGCGGCCAGCACGGTGGCCCGGCCGGTGCGCTCCACCGGACCCGACCAGCGGGCCACGTGGCTGATCAGGTCGACGTTGGGCGGCGGCTGGTACGCGCCGGGCACACCGGTCACCCGGACCGTGCCGACCACCCGGGACAGCCGGAAGCAGCGGGTCGCCGCCCGGTCCAGGTCGTGGCCGACCACATACCACCGGCCGCGCCAGCAGACCACGCCCCACGGTTGCAGCCGCCGCCGGCTGGGCGCGTCCCGGTCGGGCACCCGGTAGTCGAAACCGACCTCGCGGCGGTCCCGGGCCGCAGCCGTCAGTGGCGCGAACGCCGGATCGACAGTGACCATCGGCTCCAGGCCCAGGGTGGCCTGCGGGTCCACGTCCACCCCGGCGGCGCGCAGCTTGGCCAGCCCGGACGACGCGGCGGCGGCCAGCCCGGCGTGCTGCCACAGCCGTGCGGCGATGCCCACCGCGGCGGCCTCGTCGGGCTCCAGCAGGATGTCGGGCAGCGCGTACTCGCGGTGCGCGATCCGGTAGCCGGGCTCGGCGTCGAAGGCGCTCGCCGTGCCCGTCTCCAGTGGCACACCCAACTCGCGCAGCTCGGCCTTGTCCCGCTCGAACTTGCGTTGGAACGCCTCGTGGTCGCGCGCGTCCTCAGGGTCGTGCTCGTAGCCGGGCACGGTCGCGGCGATCTGCGCGGCGGTCAGGAACCGTCGCGTGGACAGCAGGCAGATCACCAGGTTGACCAGGCGTTCGGTGCGGGTCCGCGACACCCGGTAGACGCTAGCAGCCGACACGCCCACGACGTGCACCCACGCGGGCGTGCCGCACACTTGTTCGGATCGGGCCTCCCCCGGCGCGTCGCCGTCGCCGGTCATAGGGTGATCCTCATGTCGCAAGCGGAGACCAGGCCGGAAAGCGAAAGCGTCGGCACGGTGATCGTCGCGGGTGCCGCCAACCTCGCCATCGCGATCGCCAAGCTGATCGCCGGGCTGATCTCCGGATCGGCAGCGATGCTGTCCGAGGCCGCCCACTCGATCGCCGACACCACCACCGAGGTGCTGCTCTTCCAGGCGCTGCGCCGGGGCTCCCGGCCGGCCGACCAGCGACACCCCTTCGGGTACGGCAAGGAGAGCTACGTCTGGGCGTTCTTCGCCGCGATGTTCACCTTCGTCGCCGGGGCCGGTTTCGCCGTCACCCACGGCGTCACCACGATCCTGGTGCACGAGCACAGCGGCGACTACCTGGTCTCGTACCTCGTCCTGGCGGTGTCGTTCGTCATCGAGTCGATCTCCCTGGCCCGGGCCCTGCGGCAGGTCCGCAGCGAGTCCAACCGCTGGGGGACCACTCCCCGACGCTTTCTGCGGCTGACCGCGGACACCACAGTCAAGGCGGTCTTCCTGGAGGACAGCGCGGCGCTGATCGGTCTGCTGCTGGCCGGGGCCGGCATCGGCCTGTCGCACGCCACCGGCGACGAGGTGTGGGACGGCGTCGCGTCGATCCTGATCGGGCTGCTGCTGCTCACGGTCGCCGGGATCCTCGCCGGCAACAATCTGTCGCTGCTTGTCGGCCGGGCGGTCCCCGAGCGACTGCGCCACGAGATCGAGCAGGAGCTGATTGGGCTGCCCGAGGTGGAGCGCATCGACACCCTGTTGACCATGCAGCTCGGCCCGGAGGACATCCTGGTCGCCGCGAAGGTCGACTTCCGCGACGAGGCCACCGGCGCGCAGATCGAGGCCACCGCCGACCAGGCCGAACGGCGGCTCACCGAGCGGTACCCGGAGATCCGCTTCGTCTTCCTCGATCCCACCCGCTCACTGCCGGGGGCCACCGGCACCGCCCGACACACCCAGGCCGGGCCGACCCCGGACGCCGGCGGCCCCGAGCCGACCTGATCCACCACCACCGCACCCGGGCGCGAGCCGTCGGGTCCGCGCGGCTAGCGTGCCCGTCATGGTGCGATGGCGTACGGGGACGGTGGCGACGCTGCGACGGCAGTGGACCGGAGCGGTGGAACTCGACGTCGACCTGCCCGACGGCACGCGCATGCGGGCGCTGGCCTACCCGGAGCTGGTCGGCACACCCGAGCCCGGCGACCGGGTGCTGCTCAACGCCGGTGCGCTGCTGATGGGACTGGGCACGGGCGGGTACGCCCTGGTGGTGGCCCTGCCGGACCGGCTGCCGCCGGACCCGCCGGAGGGCGGCGACACCCGCGACGCCGGGCACCTGGTCAAGGCCCGGTACACGCCGTTGCAGCCGATCCTGCTCGGCGTCGACGAGGAGGCGTCCCCGCACCGCGCGGTGCTCGCCGACGCGGACGACCTGGGCGGCCTGCCGGTGGTCACCGCCGACCTGCACTCGGCGCTGCCGGCGATCCTGGCCGGCATCCGGGCCGACGCCCCGCAGGCCCGGGTGGCGTACCTGCTCACCGATGGCGGGGCGCTGCCAGCCTGGTTCTCCCGCACCCTCGCCGGGCTGCGCGCCGACCTGGCCGGCACGGTCACCGTCGGGCAGGCCTTCGGCGGTGACCTGGAGGCGACCACCCTGCACGGGGGGCTGCTCGCCGCCAGGTACGTGCTCGGCGCCGACGTGGCCATCGTCGCTCAGGGGCCCGGCAACCTGGGCACCGGCACCCGGTGGGGGTTCTCCGGTGTCGCCGTCGGTGAGGCGGTCAACGCGATCGCCACGCTGGGTGGACGGCCGGTCGGCTCCCTGCGCATCTCCGCCGCCGACCCCCGCCCCCGGCACCGGGGCGTGTCGCACCACAGCCTCACCGCGTACGGCCGGGTGGCACTCGCCCCGGCGGAGCTGGTGGTGCCCGATGACCTGGACCCGACGCTGGCCGCCGAGGTGGACGCGTCGTTGGCCCCCCTCGCCGCCCGGCACCGGATCGTCCGGGTGCCCACCACCGGTCTCGACGCCGCGCTGCGCGCCAGCGCCGTGCCGCTGTCCACGATGGGCCGTGGCCTCGACGCCGACCACGCGTACTTCCTTGCCGCCGCCACGGCGGGCCGTCACGCCGCCACCCTGCTCGGCTGAGCGGGCCCGGCGGACGGGGTGCCGGTCAGGCCAGGAAGATCAGGGCGAGCCAGCCGCCGACGATGAGCACCAGCGCCAGGGCCAGCACCCATGTCGGCACCGCGTATTCACCGCGGCGGTTACGGTCGACCTCGGCGCGGATCTTCTCCCGCCGGCGTTCGACCCAGTTCTGCCGCTCGGTGCCGCGCTCAGAGCGGTCGGAAGGTCCGGAAGTCGTCATGGCGCGCTCAGCTTAGCCGCTCGGTGCGCCGGGTCTGCCGGCCCCGGCGGCGGACCGCACCGCCGGGGCCGGCAGACCTCTCACATGCTGGCGATCAGCCGCTCCACCCGCTCGTCGTACGCCCGGAACGGGTCCTTGCAGAGCACTGTGCGCTGCGCCTGGTCGTTGAGCTTCAGGTGCACCCAGTCGACGGTGAAGTCCCGCCGCTTCTCCTGGGCGTGCCGGATGAACTCACCGCGCAGCCGGGCCCGGGTGGTCTGCGGTGGGGTCTCCTTGGCCTCGAAGATCTCCGGGTCGGTGGCCACCCGGTCGACCTCGCCGCGCCGTTCCAGCAGACCGTAGAGGCCCCGACCGCGACGCACGTCGTGGTACGCCAGATCCATCTGCGCCACCCGGGGGTGCGACAGCGGCAGGTCGTGCTTGCGCTGGTAGCGCTCGATCAGCCGCAGCTTGCTGACCCAGTCGATCTCCCGGGAGACCGGCTCCAGGTCGCCGGACTCCACCGCGTTCAACACCCGCCCCCACAGCTCGACGACCCGCTTGGCGGCCTGGTCGCCGCCGCGACGCTCGACGAACTCGGTGGCCTTGGCCAGGTATTCCTGCTGGATGTCCAAAGCACTGACCTCCTTGCCGGAGGCCAACCGCACCTTGCGCCGGCCGGTGATGTCGTGCGACACCTCCCGGATCGCCCGGATCGGGTTTTCCAGCGACAGGTCGCGCATCACCACCCCGGCCTCGATCATCCGCAGCACGATGTCGGCGGTGCCGACCTTGAGCAGCGTGGTGACCTCGTTCATGTTGGAGTCACCGACGATGACGTGCAGCCGCCGATAGCGCTCGGCGTCGGCGTGCGGCTCGTCGCGGGTGTTGATGATCGGACGGCTGCGGGTGGTCGCCGAGGAGACGCCCTCCCAGATGTGTTCGGCCCGCTGCGACAGGCAGTAGACCGCGCCGCGCGGGGTTTGCAGGACCTTGCCGGCCCCGCAGATCAACTGCCGGGTGACCAGGAACGGGATGAGGACGTCGGCGAGCCGGCCGAACTCCCCGTGCCGGGAGACCAGGTAGTTCTCGTGGCAGCCGTACGAGTTACCGGCCGAGTCGGTGTTGTTCTTGAACAGGTAGATCTCACCCGCGATGCCCTCGTCGTGCAGCCGTTTCTCCGCGTCGACGAGCAGGCCCTCCAGGATCCGCTCGCCAGCCCGGTCGTGGGCGACGAGATCGGTCACCGAGTCGCACTCCGGTGTCGCGTACTCCGGATGCGACCCGACGTCCAGGTAGAGCCGGGCTCCATTACGCAGGAAGACGTTGCTCGACCGACCCCAGGACACCACGCGACGGAACAGATACCGCGCGACCTCGTCCGGGGACAGCCGCCGCTGCCCGCGATAGGTGCAGGTGACGCCGTACTCGGTCTCGAGGCCGAAGATTCGCCGCTCCATGGTGTGACATTAGCCGCCCGGAGGCCCGGTTCGTCACTGTCACACCACAGGTCGTGCCCCGGGGGTGGTCACATACCGGTTGAGTGCGACATTCCGTCCGGACCGAGGCTCGCCACGAACCGCCGGCAGTTGTCGTACTCCGGCAGCAGGCCGCTCTCGCGGGCCTGGGCGAGCGTCGGCGCCGCGTCGTCGCGGGCGGACAGCAGCGGAACGTCGGCGGGCCACTCGATGCCCAGCTCCTCGTCCAGCGGGTGCACCGCGTGCTCACCGGTCGGGTTGTAGCTGGCCGAGCAGAGATAGCTCAACGTGGCGTCGTCGGTCAGCGCGCAGAAACCGTGCCCCAGCCCCTCGCTGAGGTAGACCGCCCGACGGTCGGTGTCGTCCAGCCGGACGCCCTCCCAGCGGCCGAAGGTCGGCGAGCCCACCCGCAGGTCCACGATCATGTCGAGGACCGCGCCGCGCACACAGGTGACGTACTTGGCCTGCCCCGGCGGAACGTCGGCGAAGTGGATGCCGCGCACCACGCCACGGGCGGAGACCGACAGGTTGGCCTGGGCCAGCCGCAACGGATGCCCCACCACGTCGGCGAGCTTGTCGAAGCGGTACCACTCCATGAACATGCCGCGCGGGTCACCGTGCTGCTGGGGAGTGATCTCCCAGGCGCCCTCGATGCTCAGCTCCCGGATCTTCACCACGCCACCCCGTGCTGGCCGTTCGGCTCGGCCAGCAGGCCGAGCAGGTAGTCGCCGTAACCGCTCTTGGTCAACGGCGTGGCCAACGCGCGCAGCTGGTCGTCGTCGATGAGGCCGGCCCGCCAGGCCACCTCCTCGACACAACCGATCTTCAGACCCTGCCGCTCCTCGACCACCCGGACGAACTCGGCTGCCTGCATCATCGAGGTGAACGTGCCGGTGTCCAGCCAGGCGGTGCCCCGATCCAGCACCGTCACCGACAGCTCCCCGGTCTCCCGGTACACCTCGTTGACGGCCGTGATCTCCAGCTCGCCGCGGGCGCTCGGGGTGAGCTTGCGGGCGATGTCCACCACCCGGTTGTCGTAGAAGTAGAGGCCGGGCACCGCGTAGCGGGACTTCGGCCGGGCCGGCTTCTCCTCGATCGAGAGCACCCGACCGGCGTCGTCGAAGTCGACCACACCGTATTCCTGCGGGTTGGCCACCTGGTAGGCGAAGACCCGCCCGCCGACCGGGTCGCCGTGGGCCGCGAGCTGCCGGCCCAGACCACCACCGTGGAAGATGTTGTCGCCGAGGATCAGCGCCACCGACTCCGCGCCGATGAAGTCCGCACCGAGGATGAAGGCCTGCGCGATGCCCTCCGGGCGCTCCTGGCTGACGTACTCCAGCCGCAGCCCGAACTGGCTGCCGTCGCCGAGCAGCCGACGGAACTGGTCCTGGTCGTCCGGAGTCGTGATCACCAGGATCTCCCGCACCCCGGACATCACCAGGGTGGAGAGCGGGTAGTAGACCATCGGCTTGTCGAAGACCGGCATCAGCTGCTTCGAAACCGCACGGGTGATGGGCCAGAGCCGAGAACCGGTGCCGCCAGCAAGTAGGATTCCACGCACCGGGGAAGCGTAGCGGCACAAAAGCGGGATGCGCGGGGGGGTCGCGCCCCGCGTACCGGACCCAACTTCGCGTACACTTCCCGACCCGTGAGGATCCTCGTCACCGGCGGAGCCGGATTCATCGGGTCGGAGTACGTTCGCCTGCTGCTGGGCAAGCCCCTCGGCAGTGCCGACGGC
>NZ_JBEXHQ010000034.1:0-78573 GCF_040607915.1 Micromonospora sp. NPDC005215
CACACCACCGGCGAACGCGAGACCAGCAACAGACAACACACTCTTACGCATGATCGTGTTCATGGGGGTAGCTCCTTCGGGGGTAGGAACACCCAGCCACTGACCGGGGGGTCGGCGGCACGGGTGTGAGCACCTCGTCCGGCGCTGCACAAACAAGAAAGTCTTGGGGGTGGGCAACCGACAAGCCGCGGGGCTCGTGGTGCCGGGTCCAGATGTAACGACCGGGGGGCCGGGGTCATTCCGGGGGGCGGCCCATCCATCGGCACCTCGTGGAGTACCGGGCGGTCGTTCGTGGGGACTGTAACGACCGGACCGCGGCCCGCATTCCAACCCGGTAGGGCGGGGCGGCGAGCCGGTGGTACTGCGATCGTCAGGGTATGTAACGACCCCGGCCCGACCATCATTCCGGGCCACGAGTGCACCCGGTCACAGGCCCAGACCGCCCATCAGCGGACATTCACCCCAGGTGCGCTGGCCGTACCGGCTCCGAACCGCCCAGCGACCCGTGATCGACTCGGGATCAGCGAAACCGGGCTATCGGGGCAACGATCGCGGACCCGTGTCAGCACGTTGCCCCGGCCGCCGGGCGGGGGGCATCAGCTGCCCAGGTAGCGCAGCACCGCGAGGATCCGACGGCTGTAACCGGTGGTCTCTCCGAGATCGAGCTTGTCGAAGATGGCGTTGACGTGCTTCTCCACCGCGCTCTGCGACACGTGCAGCCGATGCGCGACGGCGCTGTTCGTGTGACCTTGGGCCATCTCATGCAGGACGTCCCGTTCGCGCGGTGTGAGCCGCCCGAACGGGTCAGGCCGTTCCGAGCCGGCCAGGACCTGACGAACCACCTCCGGGTCGAGCGCGGTGCCCCCGGCGGCCACCCGGTCCAGTGCGTCGAGGAAGTCGTCGACCTGGGCGACCCGGTCCTTGAGCAGATAGCCGACCCCCTCGGGACGGTCCGCGAGCAAACGGCCAGCGAAGCGCCGCTCCACGTACTGGGAGAGCACCAGGACACCGGTGGTGGGCCAACGTCGACGGATCTCCAGGGCGGCACGCAGCCCGTCGTCGGTGTGGGTGGGCGGCATCCGGACGTCGGTGACGACCACCTCCGGACGGGTTCGTCCGACCGCCTCGACCAGTTCGTCGGCGGTGCCGACCGCGGCGACCACCTCGTGCTCCTCCTCGGCGAGCAGGCGCGTCAGGCCCTCCCGGAGCAGGGTCGAGTCTTCGGCGAGGACTAGCCGCACGGCAGTTCCGCCAGCACTGTGGTCGGGCCGCCGGCCGGGCTGGTCACCCGCAGCCGGCCGTCCAGTGCGGCGATCCGTCGGGCCAGGCCGGCCAAGCCTCGCCCGGTGGGGTCCGCGCCGCCGACGCCATCATCGTGTACGCGCATCCGGACCCACCCTTCCCGTACCCCGATCTCGACCGCGACCAGCGTAGCGGCGGCGTGCTTCGCGGCGTTGGTGAGCGCTTCGCAGGCCACGAAGTACAGCACCGTCTCGATCTGCCGATCGGGGCGGATCGGCAGATCGCAGCGGATCCGCACCGGCACCTCGGAACGACGGGCGACCATGGTGAGCACCGCACCGAGGTCGCTGCCGTCCAGCGCCGACGGGTAGACCCGCCACGCAACCTCGCGCAGTTCCTCGACGGCCCGCTGCACGTCCTCGTGTGCCTGGGCGAGCAGCGCGGCGGTGCGGTCGGCGTCGCGGGCACGCCGAGCCCGGCCGAGCAGCATGCCGAGGGCGACCAGGCGCTGCTGGAGGCCGTCGTGCAGGTCGCGTTCGATGCGCTGCCGTTCGGCGTCGACCGCCGCGATGACCCCGGCCCGGCTGCTTGTCAACTCGTCGACCCGCCGCGCCAGCTCGGCCCGACTCCCCGGGCCGAGCAGCCGCCGCGCCAACCGGACGTCCAGCGCGGCGACGCTGGCGAGAGCTTGGACGTTGAGCAGCAGGAGCACCACCCCAACGGCGGCCTGTGCCAGGGTGTCGAGGAGGGACAGCTCGCCGCGTACCGCCGCGCGGAGCACGATCCCGGCCAACACCAGGCCGATGCCGAGCATCGCGTACGCCAGAAGGCCGAGCGCTCCGGGCAGCAGCCGGGCCGCCAGGTAGCCGACCTGCCGCCGGGTCGCCACCGCGTGGACCGGGAGTAGGTCGCCCTCGGGGAGCAGCAGCCGACGGAGTCGGTCACGTTCCAGGCGGACGAGCCATCCGGCGTACCGCTGGGTGAGCCTGGCGACCCCGCGAGCGGCCGGCGGCACGGGCGCGGACAGGGCGAACGCGACGGCCGCGACGACCAGGACGGCAAGCTCGACAACGCTTGTCGCGCTGCCGGCGCCGACGCCGACCGGCAGCCGGAGACGAGCCCACCACCTGTCGATCCGACGCTCCCCGCTCACCTGACCTCCCCCGTCCGCGGCTCGTCGGTCGTCATCGGCCCTGCTGGCGACAGGTGGAGCAGAGCCAGCGAGCGCACGCCGGGCTAGCGCTCGTCGGAGGTCCACGAACCACTTCGGTAGAGAGTGCCGCGCCCACCCGGATCGGGCACACCGAGCGCCGGTTCGCCGCGCCCGGGGTCACCGGGATCGGCCAGCTCGGGGTTGCGGGCGGCACGACGGGCGCGCAGCACGCGGGACCCGACGAACCAGGCGACCGCCGCCGCGCAGACCACGATCACGACTTTCTGGAGCGTGCTCGCGTACCCCTCGACGAGGTGCCAGTTGTCGCCGAGCAGGTAGCCGGCGAGGACGAAGGTGGTGTTCCAGATCAGGCTGCCCAGCGTGGTGTAGAGCAGGAACGTGCCCACCGGCATGCGCTCCACCCCGGCCGGGATGGAGATCAGGCTCCGGAAGATCGGGATCATCCGGCCGAAGAAGACGGCCTTCACACCGTGCCGGAGGAACCACGCCTCGGTCCGGTCCACGTCGCTGAGCTTCACCAGCGGCAGCCGGGCCACGATGGCCCGCATCCGGTCCCGACCCAGCGACGCGCCGACCAGGTAGAGCGCCAGCGCGCCCACCGCCGAGCCCAGCGTGGTCCAGAAGATCGCACCGACCAGACTCATCCGGCCCTGCGCCGCGACGAACCCGGCCAGCGGCAGGATCACCTCGCTGGGGATCGGCGGGAACAGGTTCTCCAGCGCCACGGCCAGACCGGCGCCCGGCCCGCCGAGTCGTTCCACCAGGTCACTGACGTAACCGACGAGGCCACCCTGCGGTGGTTCCGCCGCGGCGGTGGGGGTTCCGGTGGCGAGCACGGCGTGGGACGTTCGAATCATGCACCCACCGTACGAAGTGATCCTGGGAGTCGACCATGCGGTTGACCGCCCGGCCGCGCGACTCGACCACACCGCTGGGGGTGTGGAAAACCGCACCCCACTGCGGCTCGCGGTCGCGCAGCCGCGGTGCGTACCCCGGGATGTCGCGGAGAACGCGCGGGCGCACGCCGCCGCGGTCCACGCGGCGGGTGCCCGGGTGGTGGTCTTTCCCGAACTGTCCCTGACGGGGTACGAGTTGGACGCGCCGGTCGTGTCGGTCGACGACCCGCGGTTGGTGCCGCTGATCGAGGCGTGCGCCGAGACCGGCACGTTGGCCCTTGCCGGCGCACCGGTCGCCGGCGACCACATCGGGGTGCTGGCGGTGACCGGCTCCGGGGTGACGCTGGCGTACCGCAAGATGTGGCTGGGTGCCGCCGAGGCCCGCCGGTTCCGGCCGGGTGACGCGCCGGTCGTGCTCGCTGTGGACGGCTGGCGGGTGGGGTTGGCGGTCTGCAAGGACACCGGCGTCGCCGCGCACGCGGAGCGGACCGCGGCGCTCGGGATCGACGTCTACGCGGCGGGTGTCGTGGAGTCCGCGCGCGACGCCGCCGTGACGGACCAGCGGGCGCACCGGATCGCGACCGCCCAGCGGGTCTGGGTGGCGGTGGCGAGTTTCGCCGGCTCGACCGGCGGCGGCTTCACCGAGACGGCAGGGCGGTCGGGAGTCTGGACGCCGGCGGGCGAGGTGGTCGCGCGTGCGGGCACCGAGCCGGGTGAGTCGGTCGGCGTCACCCTCGGTTGAGCGGGCTCAACCTGTCGTACGCCTCGGGCAGGATCGGCTCATGAGCACTGTCCCCTCCCGCCTGTCCGTGGTCACGCTGGGAGCACGTGACATCGGCGCGCTGCGGTCCTTCTACCGGCCGCTGGGGTGGCCCGAGCTGCCGGCCAGCGACGACGGCTGGTCGGCCTTCCTGCTCGGTGGCGTCCTGTTCGCGCTCTTCCCGCTGCCGGAGCTGGCCGCCGAGGCGGCCCCGGGCGTGCCCGATCCGGCCGGAGGCTGGTCCGGCGTCACCCTGGCGTGCAATGTCGACGGTCGCGAGGAGGTCGACAGGGCTTTCGCCGCAGCGGTCGCTGCGGGCGCGACGGTGGTGGCGGAGCCGACCGACCGGCCCTGGGGTGGGCGCTCCGGCTACATCGCCGACCCGGAGGGCAACCGGTGGGAGATCGCCTGGGCCGGCACGGCTGTCTTCGACGAGCGGGGTGCTCTCGTCTCGTTCGGCTGAGTGGTTGGTGTTTGCGCCTCGACCATGACCTCGGAATGCTTCGCGGGTGACTTCTTTTCCGGGGACCTTCGCCGACGATGTCATCGGCCAGCCGCCTCAGGCGCAGTTCGAGACGTTCGTCGACGAGCATCGCCGAGCACTCAACGGCTGTCTGGACGGGCTGACCGAGGAGCAGGCGCGCCGTTCGTTGGTGCCGTCCCGGACCACGCTGCTGGGTCTGGTGAAGCACGCCGCGTTCGTGGAGAAGGTCTGGTTCGACGAGGCCGTCACCTGCCGGTCCCGCTCCGAGATCGGCATTCCCGCGACGCCGGACGAGTCGTTCGTCCTGGACGACGACGACACGATCGCCAGCGTCCAGCGAGCACACCGCGAGGCCTGCGAAGCCTCCCGCCGCGCGACATCCTCGCTGGGCCTGGACGACATCCTGCGCGGCAACCGGCGGGGCCCCCTGCCGCTGCGCTGGGTGTACCTGCACGTGCTGCGCGAGCTGGCCCAGCACTGCGGGCACGCCGAAATCCTGCGTGAGCAACTCCTGGCCGAGTAGCGGGGGCGGTCAGCCGGCGTCCAACACCTCCCGCAACCGTGCCGCGAACTCCTCGGGCTTGCCCGCGTAGCCGAACTCGCCACCGAGGAAGCCGCCGTGGTGACTCGGGAACACCACGGTCTCCTGGCCGAGCAGGGCCGCCAGGCCGAGGGCCGTGCGCGCGGTGTACGTCCCGGCCGACTCCTCGCCGACGGCCACCACGATCCGGGTCGGCGCCGCGGTGAGCCGGCTCGCGTCGGGACGGTAGTCGCTGATCGCCCACGAAAGGTCCGACAGCAGCGGGTCGTCGCGACTGCCATCGTCCTCGGTGGACAGTCCGAACGTCGCCGGGTCGGGCGTGGGCTGGGCGAAGTAGGCGTCGGTGAACTCGCCCTGCCACGAGGTCATCGCGATGAACGCGGCCATGCCCGCGCCGGCGCCCTTCGTCTGGTACGCCTGGTAGAAGTCGGCACGGGCGCGTTCGGCAGCCCCGGCGTCGGGAAGCACCGCGTTGATCGGCGGCTCGTGCGCCACCAACGTGACGACGTCGCCCGGGTAGGCGGCGACAAGTTCGAGCGCCGTGACCGCACCGCCGCTGCTGGCGAACAGGTCGACCGGCCCCGTGCCGAGCGCCTCGATCAGGTGGTGCAGGTCGGCCGCCTGCTGCTGCGGCGTGTGGTCGCTGCGGCCGTCCGTGCGGACGCTTCGGCCGAGACCGCGCGGGTCGTAGGTGACCACGGTGCGGTCCGTGAAGTGCGGGGCGAGCGCGGTGAAGCCCTCCGCCGTCATCGGTTGACCGATCATGAGCAGGACGGGGCGCCCGCCGGACGGGGGCAGCGGACCGCGGACGTCGTAGACCAGGTCGACGCCGGGCACGGCGAGGGTGTGCGTCTGCGTTGTCGTCATGTCGGTGAGACTACGGCCGGCGGAAACCGATGGACGGCTACGCCGTGCCGGCGACATCCGTCGCTGCCGCCCGGCGGTACTGGATCACGCTCCGGCCCCGCCGCCGGTGTCGGCGAAGCGCCGGAGCGTCCACCGGGCCGGCGGCCAACCGCCGGGGTCGTGGTCGGTGGTCCATTCGGTGATCGACGCCGGAGCGACGTCCAGGTCGAACGCTCGGAATATCGGCTGCGCGGCGAGCGCGTGGAACGCGCCCTCGACGGTCTCGCTGTGGCCGACCAGGACCACTGTGGCGCCCCGATGTCGATGCGCGATCTCCATGATCGCGCGGCTGACCCGGACCACCAGCTCGGCCCAGCTCTCGTTGCCATCCTCGAACGGCCGGAACACACCCCCGCCGGCCACCGCGTGTTCGGTGCGGAAGCGGGCGGTTGGCAGGCCGTCGGCGTACGGGGGTGTGTGCCAGGTGCACAGACCGCAGTCGGCCACCGGTCGGACGCCGAGCGCCGCGCCGATCGGTTGCGCGGTCTCGACGGCTCGGCGCAGGACGGACGAGTAGACCGCCACCGGTCCGTCGGCAGCAACGTCACGGGTGAGCCGGTTGGCCAGATCGTGTGCCTGCTCGTGGCCGAGGGAGGTGAGGCCTCGACAACCACGTGGCCCGCCCACGATTCCTTCGACCTGATGAAGCGACTCGCCGTGCCGCACGAAGATCAGACGTGTCCGCATCGGGACATCATGCCAGCGGAATCGGCAGCGGTATCAGTCGTCCGTCCGGCCCGTGGAGAAGCTGCCGGCCTGGGTCAGCAGAGCGTCCAGTTGGGCACCCGTCTGCGCTGGCAGCCTGTCGCGTTCCACCAACTCGGCGATGTGTTCGCGCAGGTCGGCGGCGCGCTTGGCCCGGTCCCTGGTGTGTCGGTTCAGGTCGGCGAGGTCGTCGCGCAGATCTTCGGCGGTCTTGCGGTCGACGTCCCCGTGGGCGACCGCCCCGGCGAGGACGGCGGCGAACTCGCTTGTCACCTCCCGGAGGCTGACCGGCACCTGCTGCCCGGCGGTCGGGGGCGCGGTGCTGGCGCTGGGTCGGGGCGAGGAGGGTGCCGCCGGCGTCGGCGAGTGCGTCGTGGGCGCGGGGTTCGGGGCGGAGGTCGACGACGGGGCGGCCACCTGCGGCGAGGTGGGCGCGCTCGGTGTGCCGAAGGGACCCTCGGCGAGCAGGGCGCCGATGCCGACCAGCACGGCGAGGCCGGCCGCGACCAGCACGGCGAGGGGCCGGCGCGACCGGCGGCGGGTCGGCTCGGCGGCGGCCGGGGCGGGACGGGCCGCCGAACGGTCGATCAGGGTGGGCGGGTGCGCCGCCGGCAGGATCCGCAGCAGCTCGGTGGACTGGTGCGCCGCCGGCGGGATCCGCAGCAGCTCGGTGGGCGGCTCGACCGGCTGGCCGGCGCCGAAGCGGCGGGCCAGATGGGCGGCGCTCGGCCGGTCGGCCGGGTTGGCGGCCAGGCAGGCGAGGGTCAGCTCGGCGATGTCGGCGGGGAGGCCGGACACCCGTAGCGGCGGCACCGGAGTGCCGCGCCGATGCACGTCGAGGGCGTCCTCCCAGCTCTGCACCGGCAGCGGCGCCTGCCCGGTGAGGGTGCGGTAGAGCAGCGCGCCGAGGGCGTACACGTCGCTGGCCGGATCGGGCGGGCCGGCGGTCAGCCGCTCCGGGGCGAAGTAGGCGGGGGTGCCCATCAGCGGCTCGCCGGACTGGCCGTCGAGCCCACCGAGCGCGGCGATGCCGAAGTCGAGCACTTTGGCCCCGGTGTCGGTGAGCATGACGTTGCCCGGCTTGACGTCGCGGTGCACCACGCCGATGCGGTGCGCGGCGGCGAGCGCGGCGGCGATCTGTCCGGCCACCCGGACCGCTTCCGGCCAGGGCAGCGGCCCGGTCCGCAGGCGGTCGGCCAGGTTGTGGCCATCGACGAGCTCCATCACCAGGTACGGGACCACGACGCCGCCGGCCAGGGTCGCCTCGGCGTAGTCGTACACCTGGGTCACGTGTGGGTGGGTCAGCCGGGCGGCCGCGCGGGCCTCGCGTTGGATGGTGGCCCGCAGTTGCGGGTCGGCGGCGAGCTGCCCGGCGAGGACCTTGATCGCGACCGGTCGGCCGAGCACGTCGTCGTCGGCCCGCCACACCTCGGACATGCCACCGAGGCCGATCCGCTCGTGCAGTACGTAGCGGTCGTGGAGACGGAGGGTGGGCGTGAAGGGCGACATGGCCTCACCAGTCTGCCTGGCCGCGCCCTACTCGACCACCCTCCGTGCCCGGACCCACACTGTTCGTCCCGTGCGTACCGGAATGAGTTTCGATCGGGTCAGGAGCAGCGCGGCGAGGCGGGCATCGGTCGCGGCTGGATGCGGTCGGCGAGCCGGCGCAGGGCGACGGCGGCGGCCTGCCGGGTCGGGGCGAGCAGGGCCGGGCGGACGCGTTCGACCTGGACCGGGGCGTCCGGTCGGGCCGAGTTGACGTGCCGGTTCATGGCGTCGAGCGCGGTGACGTAGCCGGTGGGAAGTTCCATGGTCAACTCCTCGGGACAGGTCCGGTGGAGTCCCGGACGACGAGTGCGGTGGGCAACAACACATGGCCGGCCGCGGCGTCCGCGGGCGGGTCGAGCAGGAGTTCGGCGGCGATCCGGCCCTTTTCTTCGGCTGGTTGCCGGACCGTGGTGAGGCCGGCCGCGGCGGCCTCGGGGACATCGTCGAAACCGGTCACCGAGACCGGCGGGCGGGTGCCGCCCGGCCGCTGCGCCAGCGCGTCCAGCACACCGAGGGCAAGCACGTCGGAGGCGGCCAGCACGGCGGTCGGCGCCGTCGGCCCGTCGAACAGGCCGGCGACTGCGGCGGCGGCCGCCGGACGGCTGTTACCCGGGGCGTTGAGCACTGTCAGCTCCGCCCACTCGACGCCGACCTCGGCGAACGCGTCGGCGAATCCGGCGAGCCGGCCCCGGGTCGTGGGGTGCCCCGCCTCGTGTACGCCGGACAGCCGGAGCGGGCCGGCGGGGGCGCCGGGGACCACGGAATCGGCGAGCAGGGCCACCCGGCGATGACCGAGGCCGGCCACATGCGCGGCGACGCCACGCGCCGCGGCGCGCTCGTCGATGCCGACGAACCGCTCGTCGGGGCCGGCATCGTCGCGGGCGGCGGTGCTGACGAACGGCAGCCCGCGGGCGCGGATCACGTCCAACGCCCATTCCTCGTCGGCGACGCAGTAGACGCAGAACCCGTCGACTGCGGCGTTCTCCACCGCCCGCCGGGCGTCGGTCACGGCCGGCGGCAGCGGCACCAGCAGCATGCTGGTGCCGTGCCGCTCGGCGGCCCCGCCGACCCCGGCGAGGAAGCGGACCGCGAACGGGTCGGTGAAGGCGTACGACAGGTGCGAGGTGAACAGCACCCCGATCGACCCGACGAAGCCCCGGCGCAGGGAACGTGCGGTGGGGTTGGGGCCGGGGTAGCCGAGTTGCCGGGCGGCGTCCAGGATCTGCTCGCGCAGGGTGGCGGAGAGCTGGTCAGGGCGGCTGTAGGCGTTGGACACGGTGCTGCGCGAGACGCCGACGGCGTCGGCCACGGCTTGCAGTGTTGGCTTCACCGGCACCTCTCTGTATCGATCCAGTCTGTATCGATACAGAGACTAGCTCGACCAGTCGGCGTCGGTCAATACGTGGATCCGATCGGGGCAACGGCGACGCCTCGGGGCTCCAGCACCAGACGCCCCCGCAACCCCCGGCGGCCAGCCACGACGGCACGGCGGAGTGGCCCGGGCACGTCAGAAGACCCCGGCGAGCTGAACGCTCCCAGTCGGGACCGTCGCGCGGCCGGGTCAGGGCAGGCGGCCGACCCCGCCGTACATGCCCACCTCGGCGGTCGAGGGACGCGGCTGCGCCTCACTCTCCGCCCGCCACTCGGCGACCGAGGTGATGCCCGGCTCGACCAGGTCGAGATCGACGAAGAAGCGGGCGAACTCGGCACGGGCACGCAGGTTGATCAACCCGTGCGGGCCGCCGCCTCGGGCCTTCGCCCTGAAGTCAGCGGCGACCGCCGGTGGAAGGTGGTCGTCGGTGCCGTGCGAGGCGACCAGGTAGCTGCCGGCCGGCAGCGCGTCGAGCAACTGCCGCACCAGCGCGTACGGGTTGTCGTCGTCGTGCAGGAAGTGCAGGACCGCGACCAGCATGAGCGCGACCGGCTGCGACAGGTCGATGGCGCGACTCAACTCCGGGTGCGCGAGGATCCGCTGCGGGTCGCGCAGGTCGGCGTCGATGTAGGCGGTGGCACCCGCCGCCGAACTGGTCAGCAGCGCACGGGCGTGGGCCAGCACGATCGGGTCGTTGTCCACGTAGACCACCCGGGTTTCCGGCGCGATGGCCTGGGCGACCTCGTGGGTGTTGTTGGCGGTCGGGATGCCGGTGCCGATGTCGAGGAACTGCCGGATGCCGGCCTCGCGGGCCAGGTATCCCACCGTCCGCTGCAGGAAGCGGCGGTTTTCCAGGGCGGCGGTGCGGACGCTCGGGAAGGCGGCCGTTATCGCGTCGCCGGACTCCCGATCGGCCTGGAAGTTGTCCTTGCCGCCCAGCCAGTAGTTGTAGCGGCGGGCGGGGTGCGCCACCGAGGTGTCGATCCGGTCGCTCGGTGAGCTGGCCGTCGCGCCCGCAGCATCGGTGGTCAAGGCAGCCCCCGCAATGACATCTGTCCACTGTCGCCGTTCGCTGACCATGCTAGTGCCAGGGCGGGTGGGGCCGTGGCCCCACCCGACGATCACGCGGGATAGAGGTCGTCCAGCAGCCGGCCGAGAATCTCCGCCGTACGCTCGGGTGGCTCGGCCTCGACACAGAGCCGTTCCATGGCCACCGCGTAGTAGTCCAGGTCGTCGCGCTTGTCGAGGTAGATCGCACTGGTGAGTTGTTCGATGTAGACGATGTCGGGCAACTCCTGGTCACCGAAACGCAGGATGGTGAAGGCGCCCCCGGCGGCGGCGTGACCCCCGGCGGCGAACGGAATGACCTGGAGCCGGATGTTCGGTGACTTGGTCGCCTCGATGAGTGCGGTGAGCTGGCCACGCATGACCTCGCGGCCACCGATCGGTCGACACAACGCCGCCTCGTCCACCACCGCCCAGAGCTGCGGCGGGCTCTCCCGGTGCAGCAACTGCTGACGCTGCATCCGCAGGGCGACCCGTCGATCGATCTCGCCGGGATCGGCCGTGCCGTGCCCGAGCAGCACGACCGCCCTGGCGTACTCCCGGGTCTGCAGCAGGCCGGGCACGAACTGCACCTCGTAGCTGCGGATCAGCGCGGCCGCGGCCTCCAGGCCGAGGTACGACTGGAACCAGGTCGGCAACACGTCACCGTAGCGGTGCCACCAGCCGGGACTGTTGGCGTCCCGCGCGAGCTTGAGCAGCGCGTCACGCTCGTGTTCCTCCGTGACGCCGTAGAGGGTCAGCAGGTCGGAAACGTCGCGCTCCTTGAAACCGACCCGGCCCAGCTCCATCCGGCTGATCTTGGATTCGGAGGAGCGGATCTCCCAGCCGGCGCCCTCCCGGGTCACCCCGCTGGACTCCCGCAGACGGCGCAACTGGGCACCGAGCAGCATCCGCAGCACTGTCGGCCCGGTTGTCGGGCCACCCTCGGCAGGAACCATCGTCACGTGCGGACCTCCGGACACCGACCCGTGATGGCCGGGCACCCCAGCCCGACCGACGTGTAAGCATGCCATGGACCGACAGTGAGGTGAACTCCTCCGGACCGGCCGATTCGGTCCCGTCGCCGGGACGATCCCGCTGACGAACGGTCAGTTGATGAGGTGGTCGAAGTCGCCGTCGCGTGCGCCGAGCACGAAGGCGGTGATCTCGTCCACCGTGTAGATCAGGGCCGGCCCCTCCGGATGTCGCGAGTTGCGGACCGCGATGCCGGCTCCTTCGGGCAGTTCGGCGAGTTCGACACAGTTGCCGCTGGGGTTGCTTCGGCGGCTCTTCTGCCAGCTCAACGGAGGCAACTGGTGGATCGGTACGCCATTGGGTGGCTGCTGCATGGAGGCGTCTTTCTGCTCACGAGCCCGCCGGTGGCCGTGGGAGGAGCGGTGACGGCGAGGGGGGTGCCATATCGACATTGGACGGTCATGCACGTGCATCTGCTATTGCATCTGCACCGGACGGCGAGCATGATAACGCACGTGATCGGTGGCCATCCGTTCACTTTGAGTTACCCCTACAGGGGCAACCATCAGGTAAAACGTGGCCCCGACGCGGCACGCCGCGTCGACCGAGGCTGGAGGCGGTCGAGGCGATGGGAGGGTTCGTGCCCGATCCGATGAGTGTCGCCTCCGGCATCTGCGCCGCCGGCGCCGTGCTCTCCTCCTGGCAACTGCGCCGACGGGCGCTGCGCGCCGAGGCCGAGATCGGGCACCTGCACGCCGAGTTGGCCGCCGAACGGCACGCCGCGAGTCACGACCCACTCACCGGGCTGCCCAATCGCCGCGCCTTCTACCGCCTCGCGGCCACCCTGCTCACCGACGCGGCCGGCGAGCCGTTGATCGCCGTCGTGCTCGACCTGGACGACTTCAAACAGATCAACGACCAGTACGGGCACGCCGCCGGAGACCAGGTGTTGATCAGTGTGGCCGAGCGGCTCGCCGGCTTCGCCGGGGACAACCTCGTCGCCCGCCTCGGCGGGGACGAGTTCGCCGGGCTGCTCTCCACCCCCACCGTCGACCGGCGCTGGATCGAGCACGCCACCCGCCGTCTCAGTGAGACCGTCGCCGCGCCGATCCGGCTGAGCGGATGCAGCGTCCGGGTCACCGCGTCCGTCGGGCTCGCCCCGGTAAGCGGTCCGGCCCAGCTCACCGACGCGCTCAGCCGCGCCGACGCGGCGATGTACCAGGCGAAGAGCCTCGGCGGCGCACGGTCGCCCCGGCAACTGGTCGACAGCGCCCGCCTGGCCGAGCGCTGACCACGCACCCACCTGGCCGATGACACGGGGTCACCCCGACATCGATCAAGAGTTACCCTCATCTTCGGTTGAGACATGTCACGGGGGTGATATGGAATTCCGTGTGTTGGGTCCGGTGGAGGCGTTACGGGACGGCCGGCCCGTACCGCTCGGCGGGCAGAAACCGCGCACCCTGCTCGCGGCGTTGTTGATCGACCACGGCCGGGTCGTGCCGGTCGACCGCCTCATCGACGTCGTCTGGGACACCAGGCCACCGGGCAGCGCCCGTGCCGTGCTTCAGACCTACGTCTCGGCCCTGCGGCAGGTCATCATGCGGGTGGACCCCACAGCGGAGATCGTCACCCGACCACCGGGTTACCTGCTCCGGATCGGCCCCGACTCGCTGGACCGCGACGTGTTCGAGCGGTTGCTCGACGAGGGGCGCGCCGCCGCCCAGGAGGACCGGTCCGAGGACGTGGTCGAGCTGCTCCGACTCGCCGCAGGTCTCTGGCAGGGGACCGCGTTGGACGGGGTCCCCAGCGAACTGCTCTCCGGTGAACGGCTCCGACTCGACGAACTGCGCCTGGTCGCCGCCGAGGAACGGGTGGCCGCCGAACTCACCCTCGGCCGGGCCGCCGCCGTGAGTGCCGAGCTGACCGACCTCGTCCGGCGACACCCGTTCCGGGAACAACTTCGCGGCCAACTCATGGTCGCCCTCACCGCGCTGGGCCGCCGCTCGGAAGCGCTCGCCGTGTACCGCGACGGACGCGCCGCGCTCGTGGCGGAAATGGGTATCGAGCCCGGTCCGGCGCTGCGCGCGCTCCACGATCGGCTGCTGCGCGAGGACGAACGGAGCGACACGTCGAGCGACGCGGCGCAACGCCGACCGCGCGCCGGGGCGTCCGATCCGGACGAACGAGCGACGACCGACGCCGGCGAGCCGGCCGGCCACGACGCCACCGGTGGCTCGGCGCCGGGCCGCGCCCGCCCCGCCCAACTTCCACCCGCGCCCGCCGACTTCACCGGGCGTCGCGACGAGATCCGACAGCTGGTCGACGCGCTGTCCGCGGCGCCAGTGGTCGGCTCCGCACGGGTACACGCCATTGTCGGCAAGGGTGGCATCGGCAAGTCGACAATCGCGCTGCGCGTGGCGCACGAGGTGGCCGGCCGATATCCGGACGGTCAGCTCTACGCCGACCTGCGCGGCGTCAACGACTCCCCCCGGGGCCCGGACGAGGTGCTCAGTCGTTTCCTCCAGGCGTTGGGGATGGCCGCCGTCGCCCTGCCCAGCACGCTGGAGGAACGCACGCAGCAGTTCCGGACGCTGACCGCCGGCATGCGGCTGCTGCTGATCCTCGACGACGCGTGCTCTGAGGGGCAGGTCCGTCCGCTGCTCCCGGCCGCCCCCGGGTGCGCCGTGCTGATCACCTCGCGGATGCGGCTGGGTGGCATCGCGGGCGTCGGCCTGACCGAGCTCGACATGATGGACCCGCAGGACTCGGTGGACCTGCTGGACCGGGTGGTGGGTGGCGGTCGTACCGCGGAGGAGCTGAGCGCGGCACGGCAGATCGTGCAGCACTGCGGCGGGCTGCCGCTGGCGATCCGGGTCGCCGGCGCCCGCCTCGCCGGCCGGCAGCGGTGGCCGTTGCACCTGCTCGCGGCACGGCTCGCGGACGAGCGGCGACGCCTGGACGAGCTGACCGTCGGTGACCAGGAGGTGCGGGCCAGCATCGCGCTGAGCTACCGCACCCTTGATCCCGAGGCGCAGAAGGTGCTACGCATCCTCGGCGTGCTCGGCCTACCCGACTTCCCGTCCTGGGTGGTGTCCGCGGCGCTCGGCGTCACCGAGTCCGTCGGTGAGCACCTGATCGAGCGGTTGGTCGACGCGCAGCTGGTCGACGTCGTGCGGGTCAGCGACATCCAGCAGCTCCGCTACCGGCTGCACGACCTGGTCCGACTCTTCGCCCGCGAGCTGGCCGAGGCCGACGACCCGATCGAGACCCGCCGCCGCCGGGTCAGTGACCTGGGCGCCGCGCTGATCTGGCTGGTGGACGCCGCGGCTGCGGTCAGCCCGTCCGGCGAGTTCGTCGCCCAGCAGCGCCCGGTCATCGCCCAACCGGCCCTTCCCCTGGCGATCGAGCAGGCACTGGCCGAACCGGCGGCGTGGTTCTCCGGCGAGCACGAGGTGCTCGCCGCGATGGTGGCCGTCGCCGCCGGCCTCGACCTCGACCAACTCGCGTGCGACCTCGCGGCGCTGCTGATGGTGCCCGCCTTCCCCACCGAGAAGCGCTTCGCCGTCTGGACGGCGGCGCACGACGTCGCGCTCCGCGCCGCGCAACGCGCCGACAACCGCTACGGAGAGGCAATCCTTCTCTATGGACTCGGCGCGCTGCGCAACCTTCAGGACCGCCACGACGAGGCCACCGAGTACCTGTGCCGCGCGCTGGAGTCATTCCGGCGCAGCAAGGACCGCCGGGGCGAGGCTGCCAGTCTGACCGCGCTGGGGTTGACCTGTCGCGAGCGGGGGCGCTTCGACGAGTCGCTGCACTTCCTGGACGCCGCCGCCGTCCTGCTGCCGGAGATCGCCGACGACATCGCAGTCGGGTACGTTCACCGCCACATCGGCTCCGTCCGCCTGAAGCAGGGTGACCATGCGCGTGCGTCGGATCATTTCCGGCAGGCGCTGGAGGCGTACGGTCGGGCCGGCAGTCGCCGAGGCCTGTCGCTTGTGCAACGCAACCTGTCGATGTGGCACCTGGCTCGGGGTGAGGCCGACGAGGCGCTGGAGACGGCCCGACAGGCGGCGGCCGGGGCGCAGGAGGTCGGCGACCAGTTGCTCACCGGATACTGCCTGCGCACGGTGGCCAAGGCGCTGGTCCGGTTGGGGCGCGGCGCGGCGGCGGAGGAGCCCCTGCGATCGGCACTGGGTGCCAGCATTCGCGCCGGGGACCGCTGGGGTAGGGCAGCGACCCTGGGTGCGCTCGGCGAACTGCACCGCTGCGAGGGCGACCTGGACGAGGCGGAGCGGCGGATCCGCGAGGCTGTGCGAATCTGGGAGGCGCTGAGCCTGCCGCTGGACCGGGCCCACGCCCTGCGCGACCTGGCGCTGGTCGAGCGCGCCCGGGGCCGGCACGAGGCCGCCGCCGCCCTGCGTACCGAGGTGCTGGCCGTCTTCCGCCAGTACGGGGCCTGGCAGCACGCCGAGCTGCTCGCCGAACACGGCGACGGCGCTCCAGAGATCCTCCAGGATTTACCGACGACCCCCTGAAGGGCGACTGCAGCCGTTCTGTAGCCGGTCACGGGACCTTCCTTGTGCGCAACCCGCGCTCCACGGAAGGACGATGAAATGACCAGGACGACACGGGGGAGACGGTCCGTCCGCCTCGTCGCCGGCGACTCCACCACCGACGCCGTCCTCAGGACCCGCACCCGCGTCGGCACCGGCTGGCAGTTCATGACCGCCATCAGCTGACGATCTGTGCCGTCCGGTGGTCGGACCAAACGCTGCTGGGCGGCACCCGACGGTGCCCATCCACTCCAGAACCCCGCACTGGCCGACGTCGATCGCCGCTGCCCTCTTACGACTCTCACCACGACTCCCCATGGAGGATCCGATGAAGATTTCGAACGCCCCGATCCGGTACGTGACCGCCCTCGCCGTCGGTGCCACCTTCCTGGCCACCGGCGCGGTGCCCGCGTCCGCCGCCGCGGAGCCGATCCCGACGATCCCGCCGGCGTTCGCGCCAGCCGCGGTGGCGTACCCGACCGCACCCTGCGACCCGAACGGCACCACCAGCACCGACAGCACGTTGGCCACCCAACTCAACGCCCAGCTCCGATCCGACATGCGCGGAAACATGAACGCCTACCGCACGTCCTGCGCCCGGATGGTGGTGAACGCGGTCAAGGCCCGAGGGCTCACCTCGCGGGCGGCGGTCATCGCGATCGCCACGGTCATCGTGGAGACGCACCTGCAGAACGTCGACGAAGAGCTGGACCACGACAGCCTCGGGCTGTTCCAGCAGCGGGCGTCCTGGGGCACCGTGGCCCAGCGACTCAACCCGACCTGGGCCACCAACGCGTTCCTGGGAAAGATGCTGCGGGAGTATCCGAACAACTCGTGGAAGACCGCGCCGATCGGCGAGGTGTGCCAGGCGGTCCAGGTCTCCGCGTATCCCGACCGCTACCAGACCCAGGCGGCCGACGCGCAGATCATCGTGGACGCCCTCTGGGCGCCGCCCGCACCCGAGGTTCCGGACATGTTCGGGGTGTCGGGTGACTTCAGCGGCGACGGCAAGGCCGACATCATCGCCCGCAGCGGCAGCGGCGACCTCTGGCTCTACAAGGGCACCGGCAACGCCACCACCGACGCTGTCGTCACCCTCCCCCGCATCCGCGTCGGCGTCGACTGGGACAACATGACCACCCTCATCAGCGGCGACTTCACAAACGACGGCAAAGCCGACCTCGTCGCCCGCGACACCGACGGCGAACTCTGGCTCTACCCCGGCACCGGCACCGCCACCACCGATGCCGTCGTCAAGCCCCGCACCCGCATCGGCACCGGCTGGAACACCCTGGCCACCATCACCGCCGGCGACTTCACAAACGACGGCAAGGCCGACCTCATCGCGCGCGACGCCAACGGCGACCTCTGGCTCTACAAGGGCACCGGTACCGCCACCAGCGACGCCGTCGTCACCCTCCCGCGCATCCGCGTCGGTACCGCCTGGCAGAACATGAACGGCCTCACCACCGGCGACTTCACAAACGACGGCAAGACCGACCTCGTCGCCCGCCACGCCACCGGCGAACTCTGGCTCTACCCCGGCACCGGCACCGCCACCACCGACGCCGTCCTCAAGACCCGCACCCGCATCGGCACCGGCTGGACCACCCTCACCGCCCTCACCGCCGGCGACTTCACAAACGACGGCAAGGCCGACATCGCCGCCCGCGACACCGACGGCGAACTCTGGCTCTACCCCGGCACCGGCAACACCACCACCGACGCCGTCGTCAAGACCCGCACCCGCATCGGCACCGACTGGCAGTTCATGACCGCCATCAGCTGACCACGAACACCGACGAACCGCTCCGGTGGGGCCCTGGGTACGGACCGGGCTCCGCCGGAGCGCTGGCGTGATTGCGAGACACACGTGTACGACACGAGCCGGGAGACCGTGACGCCCCTGCTCCGGCACTGGATGGTTGGCGCGGTGGAGTGCGGTGAACCGCTCATCGACCTGACTGCCGTGCCGGCGCTGCGACTCCGCCCGACGCGGCGCGCAGACCTGCCCGTCCGACTCCGTCTCGGCGTGGTCGACCGTATCGTTGCCGCCCAGAGCCTGCTGCCGGTACATCTCCGACTGCTGGTCGTGGACGGCTACCGGCCGGCAAGGGCGCAGGCCGGGCACCCCGAGAGCGCGATGCCCGGCAATCTGGGGCACCACACTGGCGGCGAGGCCGACCTGACGCTCTGCGATCCGCTCGGCCAGGAACTATGGCTGGGCTCCGCGGTGTACGACATCGACCCGCCGGGGACACCGCCGGAGCTGACCGTCGGGGTCCAGTGTCGACGCCTCCTGCTGCGCCGTGCGCTGTCGACAGTGGGGATGGTGGGCTCGCCGCGCACATGGTGGCACTGGTGCTACGGCAATCGGCAGTGGGCCGGCGTCGCCGGCGCCCGCACGGCGCCGTACCACGACGTCGGCACCGCCGAGCCGTGACGACGGCTCCCGGCTCGTCGCGGGCTCGACGACCGCCGGCGCGCCGGGGTGGACCGATCAGCGCAGCGTGGTCAGGTGCCGGTCCAGCGCGGCGTACGACTCGGCGGCGCCCTGCGTCATACCGGAGTCGACCACGCCGTCGCGCTCCTCCGTGGTGTCGTAGTGGGCGGTGACGGTGACGGTGGTGCGTCCCTCGCGCTCGGTGAAGACCAGCGTCTCCACCGCCACGTGGCCGGGCATGCCCTCGAACTCGAAGGTCTGCACGATTCGCTCCGGCACGACGATCTCCCGGAACTCACCGCGGAAGGCGTAGTCGTTGCCGTCCTTGGCGTGCTCGACGTAGCGGTAGTGGCCGCCCTTGCGGAAGTCGATCTCGACATCCAGCGGGTTACCCCGTCCCCACCAGTGCTTCAGGTGCTCAGCCTGGGTGTGCGCGGCGTAGACCACCTCGCGCGGGGCGTCGAAGGACCGGGTGAGGGTGATCTCCCGGTCGGACGGCAGGTCGACAGTCAGGTCAGGGAGTTTGCTCATTGTGGGTCTCCTCCAGGTCGCGTAGGTAGTTGTCCAGGGCGTCGTAACGGTCGTCCCAGAGCCGGCGGTACTTGTCGACCCACTCGGCGAGCGTCCGCAGCGGCGCCGGGTCCAGCCGGCAGCGACGCCACTGCGCCTCGCGGGTCCGCACGATCAGGCCCGCACGCTCCAACACGGCGAGGTGCTTGGAGACCGCCTGGACGCTGATCGGGAACGGTGCCGCCAGTTCGTTGACCGTCGCCGTACCGGTCGCCAGCCGGGCCAGGATGGCCCGGCGGGTCGGATCGGCGAGCGCTGTGAACACGGCGTCGAGAGGCTCTGCTATCATCTGTCGCTTTCAACCGTTGGGTTAATCAACCTTCGGGTTGAATATACAGCTCAACGCCATCCCGTCAACGGCTTCGCCGCACCGGATGGGCGAGGGTGTTCGGAGGTCACTGTCCGGGTATGGGACAACCGCAGCCCAGCCGACCACCGGGAGGAACCACAGTGGCGAGCATTCGCGCCCTCGTACTCAGCTGCACCCTCAAGCCGTCACCGGCCCCGTCCAGCTCCGAGCAACTCGGCCGGGAGGTGCTGGCCGAGCTGGCCGCACAGGGCGTCGAGGGCGAGTTGGTCCGGGTGGTCGACCACGACGTGCGCTTCGGCGTGTCGACGGACGAGGGCCACGGCGACGGCTGGCCGGCGATCCGCGCCAAGCTGCTGGCGGCCCAGGTGCTCATCATCGCCACGCCGATCTGGCTCGGTCAGCCGGCCAGCGTCTGCAAGATGGTCCTCGAACGACTGGACGCCGAGCTGTCCGAGACCGACGCCGCCGGTCGGTTGCGCACCTACGGCAAGGTGGCCGGCGTCGCCGTCGTCGGCAACGAGGACGGCGCGCACCACACCATCGGCGAGGTGCAGCAGGCACTCAACGAGGTCGGGTTCACCGTCCCCGCCGCCGCCGCGACCTACTGGGTCGGCGAGGCTCTGCACACTGTCGACTACCGCGACGCCGGTCCCAAGCCCGACACCACCGGCCGCACCACGAAGGCCCTGGCCCTCAACACCGCGCACCTGGCACGGCTGCTCGCCGACCAGCCGTACCCACCGCCCGACACGCAGGGCGCCGCAGTCGGCCCGAGCCACACATCGGCCTGATCATCACGGCCCTGCCGTCCGGCCAGGCCGACGGCCTGCTGCCACGCCCGGTCGGCCTACCGCCGCACTGTCAACGCCAGCCGTAGCCCGCGCGCAGCGCCTGCCCGACCCGGTCGAACCGGGGTCGATCCAACACGGCGCCCTCGCGGCGGATGCTGTCCTCCCGCATGGTGAGCACCCGGTCCAGCCGGACCCAGCTCGGCCGGTTGTCCCGGTCCCACTCACCCGGCCCGAGCGCGAACCAGTGCCGCTGCCCGTCCCGCTCGCTCTGACTGGACAGCATCAGCCCGAACAGCGTCCGGCTGTGCCGCCCGACCACCAGCACCGGCCGGTCCTTGCCCTGCCGGGGGTCGTCCTCGTACGGCACCCACGTCCAGACGATCTCGCCGGGGTCGGCCTGACCGTCGCGCTCCGGGGCGTAGGTCAGCTCCCGTCGTTGCAGGGCGCTCACCTGACGGCGGCGGGCCACCTGCGCGGGTGCCGGCCCGGTACGTCGGGGCGACGGGATCACCGCGCCCACCCGGGAGATACGAGCCGCGACATTCCTCAACAGACCAGCCACGGCGGGCAGCCTACCCGCCGCCCCGCCGGCCGGCGGCGTGGGAGTTGCTGCGGCAGACTGGGCCGATGACTGACCTACCCGACGACCTGCCGATCCTCGAACGGCGTGCGGTACGGGTGGTGGTCGTCGACCACAGCGATCGGGTGTTGCTGTTCCACACCCACGACCCGGACCATCCTCGGCTGGGCACCTGGTGGGAGCTGCCGGGCGGCGGCATGGACCCCGGAGAGACCTACCGCGACACCGCGGTGCGCGAGCTACGCGAGGAGACCGGCATCGTGGTCGCCGCCGACCAGGTGGGCGCGCCGACCTGGCGACGGCGGGCAAGCTTCCTGCACCGTCAGTTGCGGCACGTCCAGGACGAGGTCGTCGTCACCGTACGACTGGCGGGCCCCGGTCCGGACGTGGACGAGGCGCACCGCCTCGACTACGAACGGGAGGACTACTTCGGCTTCCGCTGGTGGCCGCTGCCGGAGGTGGTGGCCAGCCCGGACCGGTTCTACCCCGGGCAACTCCCCCAGCTGATCACGCCTTTCCTGGCTGGCGAGGAGATCGACGAACCGTTCGAGTTGTGGTCGTGAGCCGGCCCGGCGGGCAGAGTGGGGGCATGACGACCGATCTGCACGGGCCGCTCGCCGCGTACGCCGCGCGGTTGCACGCCACGATCGGCGACCGGCACCACGTCGCCTCCCCGCTCGGCGCCTGGCTGCTGCTCGCGGTCTGCGCCACCGCCGCCGACTCCGACCCGGCCGCCGAGGATCTGGCTCGCGCTCTGGGCACCGACCTGGCCAGCGCGGCAGAGGTCGCCCGAGCGCTACTGGACGCGCCGCATCCGCTCGTCGCGTCCGCCACCGCGCTGTGGCACCGGGCGGGCCAGGGCGGCGACGGGTCGACCGGTTGGCGGGCCGCGCTGCCCGCGACGACCGAGGTCGGCGCGCTGCCCGACCAGGCCGGGTTGGACGCCTGGGCGCGCCAGCACACCGACGGCCTGATCGACACGTTCCCGCTGAAGGTCAGCCCGGAGGTGGTCTTCGCCCTGGCCAGTGCGCTGGCCACCCGAATCTCCTGGGCCACCCCGTTCGACCCCGCCGACGCCCGCGCGCTCGGTGCCGGCAGCGCCTGGGCGCGCCGGCTACGCCAGGTGTTGCGCAGCCCGAGCCAGGGCCACCGGTGCGCCATCGTGTCCAGCACACGGATCGGTGACGTGATCGTGCACGCCGCGCCGGCCCAGAGCAGCGACGGCGCGGGGCTGGTCGTCCTCTCGGTGGCCGCCGCACCGCAGGTGTCGCCCGCCGAGGTGCTGGCCGTCGCGTACGACCTCAGCGCCGGCGCGGCCGACGGCACGCCACCGGCCGGCAGTCGATCACTGTTCGACCTGCCGCTCGGCGAGACTCCGCTGTGGACGCTGAGCGAGGAGCGGGTCCGGACCCGGGCCCGCGACGGCCGCGAGGAGCGGCACACCGCGGTGCTGCCCTGCTGGTCGGCCCGGAGCGAGCACGACCTGAGCGCTCCGGCGCTGGGCTTTCCGGCGGCCACTGCGGCGCTGGCGAGGGCGCTGGCCCAACCTGTGCGGGGCTTCGAGGCACGACAGACGGCGCTGGCCCGGTACGACAGGTACGGCTTCGAGGCAGCCGCGGTGACCGGGATGTTCGGGGTGGTCAGCCTGCCGCCGGAGGGCGTGGCACGCACCGCGGAACTGCGCTTTGGCCACCCGTACGCCGTGGTGGCCCTCGCCACCGACACCCGGCCGGACGGGGCCACCGGGCCGTGGCACGGGGTGCCGGTGTTCTCCGCCTGGATCACCGACCCGGAGGACCTGCCCGACTCCGCGACGTGATCCCCGTGCTCAGACGCGCGGTCCGAGGAACAGGCCGCCACTCGCGTCGATGACCTGGCCGGTGATCCAGCGCGCTCCGTCGGAGGCGAGGAACGCGACCACCTCGGCGACGTCGTCGGGCTCGCCCAGCCGGTCGAGTGCGGTCGTCGCACTGATCAGTTCGGTCAGGCCCGGCGCCTCGAAGACCGACCCGTTGGTCGCCGTTCGGGTGGCGCCGGGAGCAACCGCGTTCACCGTGATGCCTCGGACACCGACCTGGTTGGCCAGCGTCATACTCATCGTCTCGACCGCGCCCTTCGTCATGGCGAAGGACGTCTGGGTGGGGTTGGCCATCCGGGTCGCCACGGACGAGATCGTGATGATGCGACCACCGTCGCGCAGCAGTGACAGTGCCCGCTGGGTGATGAAGTACGGCGCGCGCACGTTCACCGCGAAGAGGTGGTCGAACTCCGCCCGCGTGGTGGCACCGAGCGGACCCGCCGGCGCGGTCGCCGCGTTGTTGACGAGGATGTCGAGTGGCCGCCCGGCCAGAGCGGCCTCGACCCCCGCGAAGAGCGTCTCGACGTCGTCGTCCACGCCCAACTCCGCGCGGACGGCGAGCGCGGTTCCGCCGGCACGTCCGATCGCGTCGACCGTCGCCGTCGCCCCGTCCTGGTCGGTGCCGAAGTGCACGAAGACCATCGCCCCCTGGGCCGCCAGCCGGGCCGCGATCGCTTGGCCGATGCCGCGCGATGCCCCGGTCACGAGAGCCGTCCGGCCGGTCAGATCACCCATGCCACCCACCTCATATCTGTTAGTCACCACCAACCTGGTAGTAACTATCACTGAGGTAGTGTCTATCACATGCCCGACCAGCGATCAACACTGCGAGCCCAACGACGAGCCGACACGCAGCGCACGATCCAGGCGCAGGCGGTACGGCTGTTCAGCGAACGTGGCTACGACGCCACGACCGTGCACCACGTCGCCGAGGCCGCAGGGGTGTCCCCGATGACCGTGTACCGGCACTTCCCCACCAAGGAGGACCTCGTCCTCCTCGATGAGCGCGGCCAACTCGTCGCCGAGCGGATCGCGGCGGCACCGGCCGCGCAGCCTCTGGTCCGGCGCATCGGCGGCGCGCTCATCGAATCGGCCGCCACGTTGACCGGTGGGAACCACCGGGAGTTCCTGCTGGCCCGCCTTCGCCTCATGATCTCGACCCCGGCCCTGCGGGCGAAACACCTGGACAACCAGTACGCCCTACAGCAGGTCATCGTCGCCGCCGTCGGGGACGACGCCACCGACCCCGACACGGCGTTCCGCGTCCAGGCGGCGGCGAGCGCCTGCCTCGCCGCCCTGCACACAGCGGTCGTGCGCTGGGCCGAGGACGACGGACGAGGCGAGCTGCCCGAGCTGATCGCGACGGCATTCAACGCCGCCTTCGGCGACGACTTCGGCAGTGCCCACCCGAAGGCGCGATGATCCATCGGATGGATCTCGCCCGGACCGGACGGCGCGGGGCGGGGTCAGGGCAGGTATCGCGGGGCTCCGCCGTCGCCGTCGCGCGGCAGTCGCGCCACCAGTTGCCGGAACTCCCGAACGGTCATCGCCGAACGCAACGTGCCGAAGACCGCGCCGGTTCCCGCTCGGGCGGTAGCCGGGTCCACTCCGGCGCGCTCGCCCACCCGGCGCAGGAACTCCGCCGGACCGGCGTCCGGCGGCGGAGGAACCGCGGCGGCGCCACCGATGTCCAGCCGCACCCCGGTGTCCAGCCCGTCCAGGCCGCCATCCGGTCCGCCGACCCCGGCCGGATCGGGGGCAGAACCGACCGCCCCGGCTCGGTCCGGGGCTGGGCCGGTCAGGTCCAGGGCTGGGCCGGTCAGGTCCGGGGCTGGGCCGGTCAGGTCCAGGGCTGGGCCGGTCAGGTCCGGGGCTGGGCCGGTCAGGTAGCCGTCGACCTCGTTCGGCAGGTGCCCGACGAGGTCGTCGGCCGCGCCGCCGGTCACCCGCTCGGCCAACGTCTGGAGTACGGCGCGGGCGAGCGCGGCGGCCTGCTCGGGCGGCAGGCCGGACCGGCGGGACACCGCGTCGATGAAGTACGGGAACCCGTCGCGGTCGGTCACGTCCGGGCGGTTACCCCCCGCCGGCCGGGACAAACTGGGCCGTCAGCGCAGGAGGTCCTCGGCCAGCAGGTGGTCGAAGATGAGGTGGTCGACCGGTGAGGTGCGGTGCCGGTCGGCATAGCCGAGCCAGGCCATCTCGGCGATCTCGCTGGCCGGCCGCAGCAGTCCCTGGTAACCGGCCCGGTAGCAGGTCATCCGCACTGTGACACCACCCGCGTGCCCGTGCGCCTGCGCGGTGAAGGTGCCCAGGTGCACCGCGTGGCGCACGTCCACCTCGACGCTCAACTCCTCGTCGATCTCCCGGCGCAGGGTCTCCAGGTCGGTTTCTCCGGGCTCGCGCTTGCCGCCCGGCAGGTACCAGACATCCTTGCCCGCCGACCGGGTGCTCAGCACCCGCCCGTCCTCGATGAGGATCCAGGCCACCTTGTCGATCTCGCGCACGCCGCCCCTTCCGGTCGAAGATCGGGCACGCTACCAGCCGGTGGCCGCCGCACGATCACTCGGCCAGCAGGTCGAGCAGCAGCGCGGCGGTCCAGCTGAACGCCGGCGAGCCCAACCCGGCGCCGGTGTCCGGGTGGAAGTACTCGTGGCAGCCGGCCCCGCCGACCAGGTCGATCATCGAGCGACGCAGCCCGGCAGCCAGCTCCGGGTGCCCGTGTGCGAGCAGCCCGCGCCGGACCAACCAGCCGATGTTCAGCCAACTCGGCCCACGCCAGTAGCGCAGGGGCTCGAAGTCGCGCGCGGTGCGGTCGTAGGTGGGCAACGGCCGGTCCATTCGCCGGGCCACCCCGAACCGCGCCGACCGGGCCTCGACGGCCAGCGCGTCGGCCTGCCGCGCGGGCAGGTCGGGCAGGATCAGCGGCGTCAACCCGAGCACGGTACGGGCGCTGACCAGCCGGCCGGTGCGCAGGTCACGGGGCTGGAACGTCCCGGTGCCGTTGTCGTAGAGCCGTCGTAGCAGCGCCTCGGTGATCTGGGCCCCGCGGGCCCGGTGCGGCCCCGGGTCGGCGCCGACCAGCACGGCGATCTCGGCGAGGGCGTGTTCGGCGGACCCGAACGCCGCGTTGAACAGCGGGCACTCCACCAGGAAGGGGTGACCGTCGGCCAGCCGACGGTCGGAGTAGCCGTGGTCCCGGTAGGCCGCGACGATCGCCAGGTAGCGCGCGTAGTCCAGGTCGGTGGGGCGGTGCGCGGCGTCGGCGTGCGCGGTGTCGTGCCGACGGTACGCGCGCATGACTGTCGCCTCCGCCGCCACCGCGGCCATCGGCTCGTCCCAGGCCGGGCTGTTGTCCAACCCAGATTCCCACGGGTGCACGATGCAGACCAGCCCGTCACCGGCCACGTCCCGCCGCGTCGCCAGGTAACGCTGCTGGGCGACAAGCGCGGGATAGAGCCGGCGCAGCGCAGCCAGACCGGCGGGGTCCGGTGCCCGCCGGTACGCCAGCCACGCGGCGAGCGCGTGCACCGGTGGCTGGACCAGGCCGGAGGTGTCCACGGCGGGTGTGCCAGCGACGCTCGCCGAGCGCCACAGCTCCGGCCCCGGGAAGTACGTGCCGACCCGCATCGCCGGGTTGAACACGATGTGCGGCACCCGCCCGTCGGCCCACTGCGCCCGGAAGAGGCTCGCCAGCTCCCGCCAGGCGCGCTCGGGGCGGACCTGGGCCAGCCCGACCGCGATGAACGCGGAGTCCCAGCTCCACTGGTGCGGGTAGAGGGTGCGCGAGGGCACAGTGTGGTCGCGTTCCCAGTTGGCGTCGAGCGTGTCGACGGCGAGTTGGCGCAGCCCGGCACCCTCGGCCGGCCCACCGGTGCGGGCCGGGTCGGCGTCGGCTGTCACACCTCCGGCGGTCACGCGGCGGCCGCCCGGGGCAGCGCGTGTCGCAGGACCGTCGCGGCCTGTTGCAGGGCCCGGACCGGGTCGCCGCGCAGCCGGCACTCCAGGGCCAGCCAGCCCCGGTAGTCCAGCTCCAGCAGGGTACGCACCAGTGCCGGCCAGTCCAGGTGCCCGGCGCCGGGCTGGAACCTGTTCGAGTCGCTGACCTGCACGTGCCCGAGGTATGGCGCGGCGGCACGCAGCGCGCGGTGCATGTCGTCCTCCTCGATGTTCATGTGGAAGGTGTCGGCGACCACCCGGACCGACGGCATCCCGACGGCGGCGCAGAGCGCGACAGCCTCGTCGAGACGGTTGACCATGTGGTCCTCGTACCGGTTGAGGGGTTCGAGGAAGAGGGTGACCCCCTCGGCCCTGGCGTGCTCGCCCAGCTCGCCGAGGGCGTCGAGGAGGACCTGCCGGTCGCCGGCCGGCGGGCGCGGCGGCTCGAACGGTGGTAGCCGTCGGGAGAACATCCCCCAGGCCGCCGGGGTCAGCACGCCGACGCCGCCCAACTCGGCGATCACCGAGAGCTGTGAGCGCAGGTTACGGACGGCGTCGGCGGAGCGGGCCGGGTCGAAGTCGCCGATGAAGTGATCCATCTCGACGCAGACGGTGGGCAGCACGGCCCCGTCGGCGCGGGCCCGGCGCAGCTCCGGCAACCGGCGGGCGAACGCGAGGTCACCGCGCCCGCGTAACTCGATGCCCTGGTAGCCGAGGGCGGTCGCGAGCGCGTACTTCTGGGTCAGGTTGGTGCCCGGCAGGAGTTGTTCCTGGCAGGCCAGCGCGATGGTGGTCATTAGAACCTCAGCACCACTTGGAGGACGTCACCGGCGCCGCGGTCGAGCAGCGCGAGGGCGTCGGCGACGGCGCTGGCGTCGACGATGTGGCTGACCAGCGGCATCGGGTCGAGGCTGTGCTCAGCCACCAGATCCATGAAGGTCTGCGCCACCCGGTCTCCGGTCCACCGGCCGGCCATGCTCGGCGCGGGGGTGGGCCCGGAGACCTGGGCGGCCACCAACTGGATGCGGTTGTGGTGGAACTCCTCGCCGAGGCCGAGCGCATCGGCCTGGCCCTGGTAGAAGCCGGCGGCCACGACCCGGCCGGCGTGCGCGGTGGACCGGATCGCCTCGTGCAACGCCGGGTACGCGCCGGACAACTCCAGGCAGACGTCAGCGCCCCGGCCGTCGGTGGCCCGACGCAGCACGGCTGCCGAGGATTCCGCGCGGGCGTCCACTGTGAATCTCGCGCCGTAGCGGGCGGCGTGCGCCAACCGACCGGGCACCGGGTCGACGGCCACGACTCGGGCGCCGGAGAGCACGGCGAGCCGGGTGGCGAGCAACCCGATGACGCCCTGCCCGAAGACGCCGACCCAGTCACCGAGGTGCAGGTCACCGGCGAGCACGGCGGTCAGCGCGATGGCGCCGGGCCGGGCGAAGACGGCGGCGAGCGGATCCAGCCCGGTGGGGAGTGCACGGACCGCGTCGGCGGCGAGCACCGCCTCGGCCCGGTGACCCCAGATGCCCCAGACGAGCTGCCCGGGGTGCCGGTCGGTGACCTCCGGGGCCACCTCGACGATCTCGCCGACCTCTTCGTAGCCGAAACCGATAAGCGGGTAGGGAACCGGGGTCTGGCGGGGGACGAACATCCGGGCGGTGTCGTCCCAGTCCTTGCTGAGCCGCGGATTGCTGCCCCGGTAGAGGGTCAGCTCGGTGCCGGCGGAGATGCCCGAGTAGCAGGTGCGGACCCGGACCTGACCGGGGCCGAGCGGATCCGGTGGGCAGGGCTCGAGGCTGATCCGTCGAGGCCCGGCGAGAGAGACGACCCAGTTGCCCATGTGTCACATCCCGGTAGCACTGGGCTCCAGGATAGCAAAAAATCGCCATATGTCTTGCCATTGATCTATCGATGGTGTTGAATCCGGCATGTACCCTTCGAGAGGAGTGCCACCGATGTCAGCACCTCCGAGGCGGATACTCGCCACCACCCTGATCATGGCACTGGCAACGTCCACCCTGCTGGCCTGCGGAGATGACGAACCGGACAGCAACAGCAAAAAAATCACCGTCTGGAGCCTGGAAGACGTCGCCGACCGGGTGACCGCCACCAAGGCGATCATCGCCGACTTCACCGCCAGGACCGGGATCCAGGTCGACCTCGTGACCGTCAACGAGGACCAGTTCCCCTCCCTGATCGCCGCCAACGCCGCCGCCGGCGACCTGCCCGACGTGGTCGGCTCGGTCTCCCTGGCCGGCATCCGTACGCTCGCCGGCAACGAGCTGCTGCACGCCACGGCGAACGCCGAGATCGTCGACAAGCTGGGCAGGCAGACGTTCTCGCCCCGGGCGTTGGAGCTGACCTCCGACGACGGCAAACAGCTCTCCGTCCCCAGTGACGGATGGGGGCAACTGCTCGTCTACCGCAAGGACCTGTTCGCCGCCGCCGGCCTGCCCGCCCCGGACACGTACGAGCGGATCACCGACGCCGCGACGAGACTCAACACCGGCGGCGTCGCCGGGATCACCGCGGCGACCTCCGCCAGCGACGTGTTCACCCAGCAGACCTTCGAGCACCTGGCACTGGCCAACGGCTGCCAACTCACCGACGACTCCGGAAAGGTCACTCTCGACTCGCCCCAGTGCGTCGAGGCGATCCGCTTCTACGGCGACCTGATCCGCACCAGCTCGGTCAAGGGCGCCCAGGACGTGGACACCACCCGGGCGACCTACTTCGCCGGCAAGGCGGCCATGGTCATCTGGTCGCCATTCATCCTCGACGAGCTGGCCGGGCTGCGCAACGACGCCAAGCCGACCTGCCCGCAGTGTCAGACCGACCCGGCGTTTCTCGCGAAGAACAGCGGATTCGTCACCGCGATCAAGGGCCCGAACGGCACCGAGCCGGCGCAGTACGGCGAGATCAGCTCGTGGGCGGTGCTCGACGGCGCGGTGAGCGACCCGGCGAAGTCCTTCGTGGAGTACATGCTCGGCGACGGCTACTCCCGCTGGTTCGGCATGTCCCCCGAGGGCCGTTTCCCGGTGCGCAAGGGCACCACGACCGAGCCCGAGGCGTACCTCACCGCCTGGAACACCAGCCAGGCCGGGGTGGACGCGAAGAAGCCCCTCGCCGACGTGTTCGGCGAAGAGGTGCTCGCCACCCTGCGTCGCAGCCCGGACACCTTCCAGCGTTGGGGGCTCACCCAGGGGCAGGGCAAGCTGGTCGGCGCCATGCTCGGTGAGCTGCCGGTGCCCAAGGCGTTGACCGACGTCTACTCCGGCAAGTCCGACGCCGCAGCCGCCGCCAGCCGGGCCAAGAAGGACGTCGAGGCCATCAAGGCGGGCGTCAATTGACCACCACCGCGCCCGAGACCGGCCGCTCCCCCAACCGGGAGCGGCCGGGACGGGCCCGCCGCCGCCCACTGACCCTGCGCCGCCGCGAATCCCGTGCCGGGCTCGCGCTCGTCGCACCGACCCTGCTCGTCACCATCGCGGTCATCGGCATCCCGATCGTGTGGACCGTGGTGCTCGCCTTCCAGCGGGTCCGGCTCGCCACGTTGCGCAAGACCGGCCTGTTCGGCGAGTTCACTGTGGGCAACTTCGACCGGGTGCTGCACACCCCCGGCTTCGCCGAGACGCTGTGGGTCACGCTGATCTACAGCATCGGTGGCACCGTCGGGTCGATAGTGCTCGGTCTGGTGGCCGCCCTGGTGGTCCGCCGGCCGTTCCGGGGCCGCACGCTGGTCCGGGCGTCCATGCTGCTGCCGTACGTGGCACCGGTGGTCGCTGTGACGTTCGTGTGGCAGGTGATGCTCGACCCACAGCTCGGCATCGTCAACGCGTGGGGCCAACGCCTGCTGGGCTGGGACGCCCCGGTGCCGTTCCTGTCCCAGGAGTCGACAGCGCTGAGCACTGTCATCGCCTTCGAGGCGTGGCGGTACTTCCCGTTCGCGTTCCTGTTCCTGCTGGCCCGGCTCCAGGCGGTGCCCGGCGAGTTGGAGGAGGCCGCCCGGGTCGACGGCGCCACCCCCACCCAACGGTTCCGGCACATCCTGCTGCCCCAACTGCTGCCGGTGATCGCCCTGCTGGGCGTGCTGCGCTTCATCATGACGTTCAACAAGTTCGACGACGTCTACCTGCTCACCGGTGGCGCGGCCGGCACCGAGGTGGTCAGCGTGCGGGTGTACGAGTTTCTCACCGCTCGCACCGACATCGGCGCGGCCTCCGCGCAGGCGGTCGTGCTGGCCGTGGTGCTCATCGTGTTCGTGCTGATCTATCTGCGCTTCTTCGGACGGAGGGTCGGCTGATGGACCGCGACGTGGTCGAGACGGTGAGCCTGCGTTGGCTGCGCCGCCTGGTGATCGCCGTGTTCCTGGTGGTCACCGTCTTCCCCTTCTACTACATGCTGGTGCTCTCGGTACGCCCCATCGAGCAGCTGCTGCTCGACCCCGGCAAGCTGGTGGTCGGCTTCGGTGAGCTGACCGTGGCGACGTACGCCGAGGTCCTGAAGGCCACCGACGACGGCGGCCAGGGGTTCCTCACCTTCATCCGCAACAGCGGGGTGGTGGCGGTCGCGGCGACCGCGCTCACCCTGCTGGTGGCGATCCCGGGCGCGTACGCGGTGGCCCGGCTGCGGTTCTTCGGCCGACGGCAGGTCGACTTCCTGTTCCTGGCGGTCTACCTGTTCCCGTCGATCGTCATCGCGATCCCACTGTTCGTGGTGTTCAGCCTTGCCGAGCTGCGCGGCTCGCTGTTCGGCCTGGTGCTTGTCTACATCTCGCAGACGCTGCCGGTGTCGGTCTACATGCTGCGGAACTACTTCGAGACCATTCCGGTGAGTCTTGAGGAGTCCGCCGCCATCGACGGCGCCGGTCGGCTCGGCATCATCCGCCGCGTCAGCCTGCCCCTCGCCATGCCGTCGATCATGGCGGTCGCGCTCTACGACTTCATGATCGCCTGGAACGAGTTCCTCTTCGCCCTGCTGTTCCTGATCGACAAACCCGACCGGTGGACGGTGTCGCTGGGGCTGTCCCTGCTCGCCGACGGGGTGGAGGTGCCCAAGACGGTGCTGATGGCCGGGTCGGTCGTCCTCACCCTGCCCATCGTGATCCTCTTCTTCGCCAGCGAGCGACTGCTCACCGAGGGGCTGACCAGCGGCGCGGAGAAGGGATGATCGTCTCCTCCGGGTCCCCCGCCGCACCCTCACCGGCCCGGTTACGGTGGCCACATGGCCAACCCGACCCGCTGGGCGACCGACACCGGCCCCGAGCACTCACAGTGGTATATCGACCGGTTCCGCAAGCTCGCGTCCGAGGGCGAGGACCTGGCCGGCGAGGCCCGCCTGGTGGACACTCTGGTCGCGCCCGGCTCACGGATCCTCGACGCCGGCAGCGGCACCGGCCGGGTCGGTGCCGCGCTGGCCGAGCGTGGCCACGCCGTGGTGGGAGTGGATGCCGACCCGATGCTTGTCGACGCCGCCCGCGCCGACCATCCCGGCCCGACGTGGCTGGTCGCCGACCTGGCCGAGCTGGACCTACCGGCGCTGGGTGAGGCGGAGCCGTTCGACGCGGCGGTGCTGGCCGGCAACGTCCTCGCCTTCGTCGCCGTCGGCACCGAACCGGAGGTGCTGCGCCGGGTCGCCGCGCACCTGCGCCCCGACGGTGTGCTGACCGTGGGCTTCGGCACCGAGCGGGGTTACCCTCTGACCGCGTTCGACGCCGACGCGGTGGCCGCCGGGCTGCGCGTGGAGCATCGCTTCGCCACCTGGGACCTGCGCCCGTGGCGCGACGACGCGCCGTTCGCGGTCAGCATCCTGCGCCGCCCGGCCGACTGACACCCGACCCGGCCGGTAAGGCGTCACCGTCAGTCGGGGCTGGCGACGGCCCGAGCGGCGGCCGGGTCGAGGGTGGCGCCGGCGGGCACCAGGCTGACCAGCCCGGCGGGCAGCCGCATCGGGCGCACATCGCGGTAACCGAGCATCGGGAGCACGTCCCGGTCGGCCAACACGTACCGTCGGCCCAGGTCGGTGACCACCGAGACCGCCCCGCCGGCTGCGCCGGGCGCCGCGGTGGCCTCGACCACCGCGCCACGACCCGGCTCCACCACCACGTGGTCGGCCAGCACCGCGCCGCCGCCGGGCACGGTCCGCGGCGTGGCCGCCAGGTCCCGCAGCGGTACGCCCCAGCGCACCTCGGCAACCCCGCCGTCGTCGGCGACCCGGGTGCAGAGGGCGCCGTCGTCGCCGGCCGCGAGCCGGGGCGGGGTCGGCGGTGGGGCGTTCGCGCCGCTCGGCGCGAGGTCGGGCACCGTGGGCAGCGCGGCGAAACGGCCCAACGTCATCGGCACCGGCTCACCCTGACCGGTGCGCGCCAGCAACAGCCCGGCCTGCAACTCGGTGATGCCGGCCAGGCCGGCGTCGACGGCCACCGCGTACTGCCGGCCGCCACCGGAGTTGCTCACCAGGTAGACCGTGCCGATCGCGGCGCCCGCCACCCGGGTCGCGGGCTGACCCAGCCCGGGTAGGTCGAGCGGGGCGAGGTCGGTGCCGGCGGGCAGCGAGTTGAGCAGGGCGGGCGCCACCTCCACCGCCTGCGCCCGGGTGGTGGCGAGCGCCGCCAGCACCCGGCTGGGATCGCGGACGAGGTAGCGCCGCTGGTGCCAGACCAGGTGCAGCCCGCCGTCGGGGTGCCGCAGCAGCAACGCCTCGTCGCCCAGCGGCCGGCCACCCTCGGGCTCGGTGCCGATCAGCAGCGCGGAGCGGGGCGCCTCGCCGGCCGGGGCCGTTGAGCAGACGGTCCACGCCGCCGTGGCCAGCCGGCCGGGGGCGGGCAGCGAATCGGGCGCGTCGGCGATGCCCAGCGGCAGCCCGCGCGGCACGCCGTCGATCGTGCGTCGGGAGACCAGCACGGTCTTGGACTGGTCCGCGCCGACGATCAGCAGCGCGGAGGCGTAGTTGAGCACCGGGTGCAGCTTCTGCTCGCGATAGACGAACCGGGCGCCGGACTCCTTCTCCACGATCACCGCACCCGGGTCGCGCCAGCCTTTGCCGCCCCCGGCGAACAGGCCGTAGAGCGCGAAGCCGCCGAGCCCGATCGCCGCGACCAGGACGCTGGCCAGGCCGGCGCCGGCCAGCCGCCGAAACGGCGACTGCGCGGGGTCGGTCTCCCACATGACCAGAGCGGCGACCGCCCGCTGGACGCTGAACTGGTAGGAGTGCAGCTGGTCCTGCCGCGACGGCATGAGGTCCCTTCCGGTGGATCGGCCGGGGCACAGAATATGCGTTGCGTCGATGTCTCGGGACCCTGCGTGTCCGGCACGGGGCAACCGGTACCATCCGGGGACGAATCCGGCGGCGAGAGGGCACCCGTGGGCACGCGTTTCGAGGAGCTGGCCTGGCGGGAGACCCCGATCGGCGCGATCAGCCTGCGCCGACGCCGGGATCCGGCCCTCCAGGTCGAGGTGTACGAGGTCAAACTCGACGACGAGTACCTGATGTCCAGCCTGTTCCCGGTCGCGGAGATCGAGCTGGCCCGGCTGGGTCTCGCCGAGGTGGCCGGGGACTCGCTCGACGTGGTGGTCGGCGGTCTCGGGTTGGGCTACACCGCCTGCGCGGCGCTGGGCGACCCACGGGTGCGTTCGCTGCTGGTGGTGGAGGCCATCGAGGACGTGATCGACTGGCACCGTCGGGGTCTGCTGCCGTTCGCGGCAGGGCTCGCCGAGGACCCGCGGACCCAGTTCGTGCAGGCCGACTTCTTCGCGGCGGTGGCCGGTGACGTCGGCTTCGACGCCGAGGTGCCCGGGCGGCGGTTCGACGCCGTGCTGCTCGACGTCGACCATTCCCCGCGCAACGTCCTGCACCCCAGCCACGCCGCGTTCTACCCGCCGGCCGGGTTGCGCCGCCTGGCCGCGCTGCTGCGCCCGGAGGGGGTCTTCGCGCTCTGGTCGGACGACCCGCCGGACGCCGAGTTCACCGCGGCGCTCGGCGAGGTGTTCGTGGACGTGCGGGCGCACGTCGTGCCGTTCGCGAACCCGCTGACCGGCGGCGAGTCCGCGAACACGGTCTACGTGGCGCGCGCCAACGCCTGAACTCGGGGTGTTTCGCGGCCCGGACGCCCTTGGGCTCAAGGAACCCGAGTCGATCAATCGGCATGGTGTCGGCCGGACGGGGAACGTGTACCCGGGCCCGCCGCACCAGGCGCGGCCGGTTACGGGAGGTCGAGATGCGTGCACTGCTCTGGGTCGTCGGCGTGGTCGCCGGTGTGCTGATCCTGCTCGGGCTGATCCTGGAGGCGGTCCGCTGGCTGATCATCATCGGTCTGATCGCGCTGGTGATCGTGATCATCCTGGGTGTGGTCAAGGGGCGGCAGGCGATGCAGCACCAGAACCGTCGACGCTGACAGCCGGCCCGCTCAGAACCAGTCCGGGCGCATGTCGAGGGTCGTGCGGTCCCGGCTGTCCAGCAGGTCGAACTGCGGGCCGGTGCGGGGCAACTCGACAACGAAGAAGTAGCGAGCGGCCTGGCGCTTGCCGGCGTGGAACGCGTCGCCAGCCCCCTCCGGCGGCAGCGCCAGCACCTGCTCCAACCACATCCACGCGATCACGACGTGCCCGACCGCCTCCAGGTAGGCGGTGGCGTTGGCCAGCGCGAGCACCGGGTCACCGTCGGCCCACAGCTGACGGGTGACAGCGGTTGTCCGGTCCACCGCAGCGGCCAGCCGGTCCGCCAGACCGGCCGCCTCGCCGCCGGCCTTTCGGCCCCGCTCGACCGTGTCGCCCATCGTCGCGGTCAGCACCGCGAGACCGGCGCCGCCCCGCATGGTCATCTTGCGCCCCAGCAGATCAAGCGCCTGGATGCCGTGGGTGCCCTCGTGGATCGGGTTGAGCCGGTTGTCCCGGTAGTGCTGCTCCACGTCGTGATCGCGGGTGTACCCGGCACCTCCGAGCACCTGGATCGCCAGGTCGTTGGCGGCGAGGCACCACTGCGACGGCCAGCTCTTGGTGATCGGTGTGAGCACGTCCAACAGCAGGTGCGCGCGCTCGCGGTCCGCCTCAACCGGTGCGGTCTTCTGCTCGTCGAGCAGCCGCGCGCAGTAGAGCACCAGCGCCAGCGCCCCCTCCACGTAGCTCTTCTGCGCCAGCAGCATCCGTCGTACGTCGGGGTGGTCGATGATCGGCACCTGCGCCGTGGCCGGGTCCTTCGCACCGACCGGACGGCCCTGCGGTCGCTCCCTGGCGTACGCCAGGCTCTTGAGATAGCCGGCGTAACCCAACGCGGTGGCGCCGGCCCCGACCCCGATCCGGGCCTCGTTCATCAGGTGGAACATCTGGGCCAGGCCCTGGTGCGGCGCGCCGACCAGGTGGCCGACCGCACCGGCGCGACCGCCCGGGGTGTGCCCCCCGTCGCCGAAGTTGAGCAGGGTGTTTGTGGTGCCCCGGAAACCCATCTTGTGGTTGAGCCCGGCCAACACGACGTCGTTGCGGTCGCCGAGCGACCCGTCCGGGCCGACGAGCACCTTGGGCACGATGAACAGCGAGATGCCCTTCACGCCGGGCGGGCCGCCGGGGATCCGCGCCAGCACCAGGTGGACGATGTTCTCGGCCAGCTCGTGATCCCCACCGGAGATCCACATCTTGGTGCCGAAGAGCCGGTACGTGCCGTCCCCCTGGGGCTCCGCCCGGGTGGTGATGTCGGCCAGTGAGCTGCCGGCGTGCGGCTCGGACAGGCACATGGTGCCGAAGAACCGGCCGTCGAGCATCGGCCGGACGTAGGTGTCCACCTGCTCGGCGCTGCCGTGCGCCAGCAGCAGGTTGGCGTTGCCCAGGGTGAGGAACGGGTACGCCGAGGTGGCCACGTTGGCCGCCTGGAACCAGGTGAAGCAGGCCGCCGCGACGGCGTGTGGCAGTTGCAGGCCGCCGACCGAGGCGTCCAGCCCGGCGGTGAGCAGACCCGTCTCGGCGAAACTGTCCAGCGCCGCGCGGACCTGCGGGATGAGCCGCACCCGCTGCCCGTCGAAGGTGGGCTCGGCGAGGTCGGCGGCGCGGTTGTGCGGGGCGAACTGCTCGGTGGCCACCCGCTCGGCGAGGTCCAGGGCGTCGTCGAAGGTCTCCCGGGAGTGCTCGGCGTAGCGGGGGCGCTCGACGAGTTGGCACACCCCCAACCAGTCGTGCAGCAGGAAGTCGAGGTCGCGGCGGGAGAGCAGGGTGGACGGCACGGCACTCCTCAACGGGCACGGGGGTGGGTCGAGCCTGGACGACGCCCAGGCTCGCCATGGCCCATCCTGGCGGATCGACGGGGCGCGCACCACCGGGCCGGGCGGCGGTCGACGAGCGGAACCTGTCACACCGGCCGACTAGGGTCGCTGCCCGTGACCGAACCCGGAGACGTCCCGCCCGAGGTCCTCGGCCGGCTGCGGCCGATCTGCCTCGGGCTGCCGGAGACCTACGAGGAGCCCGCCTGGGTGGGCACCCGCTGGCGGATCCGCAAGCGAACGTTCGCCCACGTGCTCACCGTCGACCCGGAACGTCAGGCGGCCCACGCCCGCGCCGCCGAGATCGACGAGCCCGCCTGCCTGCTGATCTTCCGGTCGCCACTCGACGAGATCGCCGGTCTCCTCGCCACTGGGCACCCCTTCTACAAACCGGACTGGAGTGCGAACGTGATGGGCATGGTCCTGGACGGGAGGACCGACTGGGAGGAGGTGGGTGAGTTGCTCACCGAGAGCTACCGCATCATGGCCCCGAAGCGGCTCGCCGCCCAGGTCGGCCCCCCGCACGCCTGAGTGCCCGGTCCGGCAGCCGCAGGTTCGCACCGGGTCTCCCCCGGCCTGGGTACGAAACCCGGTGGAGAGGGTGCGGTCCGACGGGTGAAGATCGTACCGAGCGCATTGCCGTACCGGTCGTTGCAGGTCGGACTGTCCGGCGAGGCTGTCGCCCGGTACGTCGACGACTTCACGGTCAGCGTCACGGACATCACCCCCACCGTCCACCGCGTACGGGACCTGGTGCGGGCCCATGACGTGCGAGCGGCGACAGAGCACCTGCCCGTCGAACGGAGCTATCCACTGCCGACGCAGATCGCACCCACCTCGATGCCAGCGGGTGATCGTCTTGTGGTCGCCGGCCGTCGGGTGCCACGCGCCGCACCGAGCAGCACGTGGGCATCCTCGATATCCTGTCCGGCATGCATCGAAGCCGCGTGTACGCGCTGCTGATTGACGCCCCCGAGGCGGAGGCCGCCCAGGCGGCGGAGTTCTGGTCGGCGGCGCTCGGCGTCAGCACCCGGTCCGATCCGACGGAGCCGCAGTTCGTCGGCCTGCATGAGGCGCTGCCGGGGCTGATCACGGCCGTGCAGGCGGTGGGAGACGCGCCGCGCTATCACCTCGACCTCGAGACCGACGATGTGGCGGCCGAGACCGCCCGCCTGATCGACCTGGGCGCCACCGAGGTATCGCGGTGGTTGGAGTGTCGGATCCTGCGGGCCCCCGGTGGGCATCTCCTGTGCGTGCTGCCGGTGGCGAGCCCACCGGAGGTCTTCGCGGCGCAGGCTCGCGCGTGGCCCTGAGCCGCGGGGCTGTCACAGGGCGGCGCTAGGGTCCCGGCCATGGCTGATTTCGTGTTGGTGGCAGGGGCGTGGCTGGGGTCGTGGGCCTGGGACGAGGTGGTGCCGCCGCTGCGTGCGGCCGGGCACAACGCCTACCCGTTGACCCTTTCGGGCCTCGCCGAGCGGCGGGGCGTCGCCGCCGGCCAGCAGACCCACGTGCAGGACATCGTCGACGAGATCGAGCGCCGTGACCTGCGCGACGTGGTGCTGGTCGGGCACAGCTACTCGGGCATCCCGGTGGGTCAGGCCGCCGAGCGGATCGGCGACCGGTTGACCCGGGTGGTCTTCGTCGACTCCGAGGTGCCGGTCGACGGCGGGTCGTTCGCGTCCGGTTGGTGGCAGGGGCAGGCGGCGTTCGAGGCACTGATCGCCGACAACGGCGGCTACTGGCCGCCGCTCGGTGCGGCCGATCTCGACGGTCAGGGGCTCACCGACGAGCAGGCCACCCGCCTGATCGACGGCTCCACGCCGCACCCGGGCGCCACGCTGAGCGAGCCGGCCGTGCTGACCCGGCCGCTGGGCGAGCTGCCGTCGACGTACACCAAGTGCCTGCTCGACGGGCCCGAGCCCAACGACACGGTGGCCAAGCTGCTCACCAGCGACCAGTGGCGACTGGTCACCATGTCCACCGGTCACTGGCCGATGATCTCCCAGCCCACCGAGCTGGCCCAGATCCTGCTGGCGGAGGCCGCCTGACCCGCCCGCCGTGGGCGTGGGCCCGCTCCGGCAGGCGCTGCCGGAGCGGGCCAGCCCGAAGCGCGGCCCGTCAGTCAGGTCGGGCCGTGGGGTCGTCGAGGGTCCTGATGTGGCGCACCGGCGACGCGAGCAGCCAGAGCACGGCGAGCACGCCACCCAGGCCGGCGACGACCAGGGTTGGTCGCAGCCCGATGGTGGTGCCCAGCGCACCACCGACCAGCGCGCCGAGCGGTCGGATGCCGTAGTTGACCGCGCCGTACGCACCGGCGCGGCGTCCTCGCGCGTCGTCGGGTGTCACGGCGGTGAGGAGGGCGTTGAGGTTGACGTCCATCAGCATCACCCCGACGCTGGAGACCAGCTCGATGGCCGCCAGCACTGCCACCTTCGTCCAGGTCGGTCCGGACACGAGGGCGGTCAGCGCCAGCGGCGCGGGAAAGAGCACCGCGCCGATCATCGCGGTACGCCCCAGTCCGATGGCGCGCGAGATCCGTGGCGCGAGCGCCGCCCCCGCGAGCCCGCCGACCGCCCCGAATCCGAAGGCGAGGCCGATCGCGCCGGCCGACAGGTCGAGTTCGCGGCTGGCGTAGAGCACCAACAGGGCGCTCGCGATGAAGGTGAAGAAGTTGACAGTGCTGGTGCAGCCGAGGGCGGCCCGCAGCACCGGCTGCCGCAGCACCAGCACGAGCCCCTCCCGGACCAGGCCGAGGGTGGACGTCTGGCGCGGCGGCGGAGGCGGCTCGGTCACCGGGATGCGGCTGAGCAGCAGCGCGGAGCCGAGGAAGGAGACCGCGTCGACGACGATCGCGACCGGCGCGCTCAGCGCCTGGACCAGCCCGCCGCCGACGGCCGGACCGGCGATGAACGAGAGTGAACGGCTCATGCTCAGCTTGCTGGTCGCGTCCACGTACGCCGATCGCGGCACCAGGGCCACGAAGAACGCCTGGCGCGCCATCGCGAACAGCACCGCCCCGGCACCGGTGAGCAGTGCCACCAGGTAGAGCTGGGTGAGGGTGATCGCGTCGAACAGGTAGACCACCGGCAGGCTGAGCAGCACCGCGGCACGGATCAGGTCCGCGATGATCAGGAGTCGCCGCTTGTGGGTGCGCTGGTCCACCCAGGCGCCGAGGAACAGGCCCAGCAGGTTGGGCAGCCAGATCAACGCGGTGAGGATGCTGACCTGCACGGGCGTCGCCGTGAGCAGGGTGACGGCGATCAGGGGCAGGGCCAGTTCGCTGATCCGGTCACCGAAATCGGAGATCGTCTGACCGATCCAGAAGGTGCGGAACCGCCGATCGCGATGCAGGACCGGCGCGGTCTCGGCGCCGGTGGCGCGCACGGTCTCGGCGCCGGTGGCGCTCACGACGCGGCCGGGTCGTCGCCGGCCTCGGCGGGGGCGTCCTCGCCGGCCTCGGGCAGGAGGTAGCGCAGCATCCGGATCCGCGCGCCGTCCGGAGACGACTCCTCCTTGCGCCGCACGTACGGGGCGATGAGTTCTTCGATCGACTCCTCAAGCTGCCGAAGCTCGTCGGCGGTGGCCACGAACCAGGTGTCGGCCATGCCGGCCAGAGCGCGCCACTCGGGGTCCAGCCGGGGCTCCTCGCGCAGCAGCCACTGCTGGGGCGCGTCGGCGTTGCGGGCGAACATCTCGCCGCGCAGCAGTTGGCTGGCGGACTGCCCTTCCGCGCTGTCGGTCGCTGTGAAACGGAAGCCCCGGGCAGCGGCCTGCCACCAGCGTTCCCGCTTGCTGGTGGCCCCATCCCAGTCGGTGACCAGACCGAACGTCGCGAGGTGCCGCAGGTGCCAGCTGACCACCGACGGTGTGGCGCCGACGTGCGGCGACAGCCCGGTCGCCGTGGCCGGGCCGTGCCGCTGAAGGTGTTCGAGGATCGCCAGCCGCACCGGATGGGCCAGTGCCCGCAACGCCTGCGGCTCGGTGATCTCGAAATCCCCGTACGGATTCTTGAGAGACATGTTTCGAAAGTAGTCTCTCACGTTGGATCCGGCAACCCCGAGCCGGGCGGGACCACGTGACGATCAGGCGATGCCCAACCGCGCCAACGGCTCGACCAGCTCCCGCTCCTCGTAGCTCAGGTGCGACAGCAGGGCGTCGGTCAGCAGGTCCACCGCCGCCCGCAACTCGGCGAGACCGTCCGGCGACCCGACGTACGCGACCAGGGCCCGGTCGACGCCCTCCAACACGTCGTGGATGACGTGGTGCTCCTGCTCCAGCCGGTCGACGACCGGACCGAGCCGGGGGTCACGCGCCCGCAACCGAGGAAAGAACGACTGGTCCTCGATGGTGTGGTGGGTGGTGACGATCCGGCAGTACGACTCGCAGTAGACGCCGAGCGTCCAGCGGTTCTGTCGCATGGTCATGGTGTTGATGTGGGACCGGGCCGCACCGGCGTCGATCTCTCCGGCCGCCACCTGCTCGATCAGATCGTGAATCTGGGCCAGCTCGGCACGCAGGCCGTCGTGGATCTGCACCAGGTGCGCCCCGGTGGCCTGCTCGTGCGGGGTGTAGGTGCGGTCCGGGTCGGGCACGGGCCCGCTCGGCCGGGTCGACTCGTCCCAGACCTGCTGGTCGCTGCGCCGCACGCCGTCGTCAGGGGTCGGCACCACGGCGAACGCACCGCCGGTCACGGTGGCGCGGCTCGGACGCACCGCCCGCTCCGGCTCCGGTGCACGCCTTCCCTCCGGCTCCGGCGCACGCTCCGGCTCCGGCGCACGCTCCGACCCTGACGCACGCTCCGGCTCCGGCTCTGGCGCACGCTCCGGCTCCGGCTCTGGCGCACGCCCCGACTCCGGCGCCGCACCGCCAGCACGCTCGGCCGCGACCAGTTCGCGAACCGCCGGAGCCACCTCGCCGGCGAACCGGCGCAGGTCGTCGGGATCGTCGCTGCCGAGGATGAAGGTGCTGACGCCCTCCCCCAGCGCCAGCTCGGCCAGTTCCCGCGCCCACTGCTCGGCGGGCCCGTTCAGTGGTCCGCGCCCGACTGCCGAGAACTGGCCGGAGATGTTGAGCAGCCGGCGCACGTCCCGCGGTGACCGGCCGGCCTCCCGCGCGGCGTCGTCGATTGTCGCGTTGCCCTTTGTCAGGTCGCCCGGCTGGAGATAGCCAAGCGACGGCAGCCAACCGTCGGCCCGACGACCGGTGAGCTGGAGCATCCGGGGCTTGTACGCGCCCAGCCAGATCGGCACCGCGTGTGCCGGCGCCGGCCCGCGCTTGGCGCCTCGCACCCGGTAGAACTCGCCGTCGACACGCACGCCGCCCCGCGCCTCGGCGTCCCAGAGCTGGCGGATGACCTCGATGGCCTCCTCCAACGCGCGTACGCCCTGGCCGGGGGTCAGGCGTCGGCCGCCCATCGCCTCGATGGCATCCCAGAACGCTCCCGCGCCGAGGCCGAGACCGACCCGGCCGCCGCTGAGCAGGTCCAGGCTGGCCACGCTGCGGGCGAGCACCGCCGGTGGGCGCAGTGGCAGGTTCGTCACGTTCGCCGCCAGGTGCACGCGGCTGGTCCGGGCCGCGACGAAGCTCAGCAGGGTCCAGGTGTCGAGGAACGCGGGCTGGTACGGGTGGTCCTGGAAGGTGACCAGGTCCAGCCCGACCTGCTCGGCCAGGACGGCGAGGCCGACAGTGCCAGCCGGGTTGTCACCGCTGGGGGTGACGAACGATCCGAAGACCAGGTCATGGCCGTAGTCGCTCATCTGCGAGCCTCCCGATTCACGCGACGCCCCGATCGATGCGTCATGACCACGACCTTATGCCATACAGAACATCTTCTGCCAACAAGGTCTTCGTCACTGCGCTATTGTCGGGGGATGACGGGTGCCCCACACCGGCCGGACCGGCCCGATCCGCTCGACGACGACCTGGGCTGGATGCTCGGGATCGTGTTCCGTGGCTACGTCCGGGCGGCGGAGCACGCGCTCACCGACTTCCCCGGCGGCCCGCGCGGCTACCAGGTGCTCACCGCAGCGATCAACGGGCCGGCCCGAAACCAGGGTGCGATCGCGGAGGAGCTCGGCATCGACCGCACCGTCCTCACGTACCTGATCGACGACCTGGAACGGCCCGGGTTCGTCGCCCGTCGGGCGGACCCGGCAGACCGGCGGAACCGGCTCGTCGACGTCACCGACGTCGGCCGCGCCGCCTGGGAGCAACGGCGTCTGGCGCTGCGAACCGTCGAGTCGCACCTGTTGGGGGCGCTCACGCCGACCGAGTCGGCGACGCTGCGGGCACTGCTGCAACGGGTCGCCTGCTCCGCCCAGGCGATGGACCCACTGCGTGACCTCTGCGAGGTGGTGTCGCAGGTGCAACCCACGCCGGCACCCAACCAGACCGGCGCCCCGGCCGGGCGCGCCGGGCGGACCGCCGCGCCCCGAGGCCGTCGCCGCACCACCGACTGATCCCGACGACAGCCGCCGCCGGACAGGAACGCGACGCGGGCCCGTCCGGCTCCCCCGACGTGGTACGTCGAGCGGAGCCGGACGGACCCGCTGTGCCGTTGGCGCGTGGGATCAGCGCACGTGCACGAACACCGGGTTCGAGTAGAACCACAGGTCGTCCCACGGGCTCTCCAGCCCGTCGGCGAGCGGCTCGGCCTCGTCGGTGCTGGTGCCCCGCACCCGCGCGTAGGTGTCGGACTCGACGTTGCGCAGCGTGTGCCGGATGACGTAGTCCTCGCCCTGCCGACGCCAGTCCCGCGGGCCGAACCGGGCCACCACAGTGGTGGTGGGGTTGGTGTCGGCGTCCAGGCTGGCGCTCGGGCCGGTGATCTGGCCGACGATTAGATCGACCCGACGGACCTCGGGACGGTCCCCGTTCGCGTTCACGCCGCCCAGCGGACGGAACGTGATCTCGATCTCGACATCGGTACGGCTACGACGGCTGACCGTGATGGTCTCGCCCACCTCGGCGGTCCTGCCCTGGGACCTGGCGGTGACGTCGAGACTGCGGATCAGGTCGCCGGTGGTGACCCAGATCCGGCCGTTGCGCAGACCGTCCATGATGTCGCCGTAGTCCTGGCGGGCGTGTACGTAGGTCTTGCTGTACTCGCCCGGCCAGAAGTCGGAGCCGCCGCGGGTCCAGTGCACGTGTGAGTCCGACGTCGCGGTGATCCACCAGCGCCGCCCCTCACCGAGCAGCGAGTCCCACAATCCGCCGACCCGGGCGGTCATCTGGTCGAAGCCGCCGTAGGTGGGGTGGTTGCCGTATCCGCCGCGCTTGCCACCGTTGAGCGGGCCGGCCTGGTGCCCGGGCGCGCCTTCGAAGCCGATGTAGACGTCCGGAGCGGCGTTGTTGCCGTTACGGAACTCCCGCGGGGTGTCCTGGCCGTAGACGCCGAGCCCGGTCGCCGAGCGGGACGCGTGGTGGGCGATCACCAGCGGCTTGTGCGGCATGCCCCGGGCGACCTTGAGGAACTCCACCATCTTGGCCTCGGTGTCCCGGGCCGGATCGGTGGGGAACGCGTCGTACTTGGCGAACCGGCTCTCCAGCTCGAAGAGCTGCTTCGCCTCGTCGTCGTGGCGCGGGATCATCAGCGTGTGGTGGTCCAGCGAGGGCGCGTCGAACTCCATACCCCAGAACTGGAGCACCTCGGGGACCAGCTTGCGCGACCGCAGCAGGTCGGGGTACGCCTGCTCGATGTTCACCTTCGAGTGGGTCGGTCCACCGTGGTCGGTGCACATCGCCCAGGTCAGACCGAAGTTCTTCGCCATGATGGCGTTGGTGACGATCGGGTAGACCGCGTCCGCGCCCTTGTGGAAGACGATCGGGCTCTTCGCGGTGTCGAACTCGCCGCTGTACTCGGAGTGGATGTGGTGGTCACCGGCACGCCACACGCGGTTCTTGGAGTTGCCCCGGTCGCCCGTGTCGTCACCCGGCCGACGGTCCTCGTCTGCCCACGCCGCGCTGGCACCGACCAGCGGGCTGGCCGCGGCCAGCGTCGCGCCGACGCCCGCGTACTTGACCAGCTTGCGCCGGGACAGCTGCGCGTGTTCGGTCTCTTCGGGTTGCTTGTCTCGCACTGAGGGCCTCTCCTCGATCAAGCGAATGCTCTTTCGATCAAGAAGCCTCGGAGAGGGTGGTGAACACCCGCCGTACGGGACGCGTGTCCACCGTGAACACCTCACCCTGACCTGCCAAAAGACCGACCACGCACCGCAGCGGGTCACCCCTCGACCGCGCGCGGTGCCCGATCGGGGTGCCTCCCGGTCGGGACCGGTCAGGGCACCTGCCGGGTGTCGCGGGGCATCCGCGCGGCCGACGGGTCGGTCGGCGCGGTGACCACCGGCGGTGCGACATCGACGGCGGGCAACCCGGCAGGACCGGTGACCGGAAGGACCAGCGTGCTGCGGCCGAGGTCGACCCGGACGGTGGCGTCCCGGTCGGCGGTATCGGTGAACTCCGGGTCGCTCTGGCCGAGCACCAGCCCGAGCACGTGCCCGGCGGGCACCACCGCGTCGTACGCGTTCAGCGGGACCGTCACCTCGTACCAGCGGTCCGGTCGCAGCGGCGTGGTGAACCGCAGCGAGCGGTGGTGCGCGGCGTCGAGCCACCCCCGGGTCAGCACGGCGTGGTCGGAGACCGCGGTGACCTCCTCGGTGTCCCGGTAACAGGCGTCGTCGACGTCCGTGGAGGCACCCCAGCAGGATTCGGTGTCCACCGTCCGCACTCCCCCCGCGCCGGTGAGCAGAAGTCGCTCGGCGGTCCCGTAGTCGACGAGCCGGGCGGTCAGCTGGGTGGTGGGTCGATCCACCCGGACCCGCAGCCGCACCGACGGGCTGCCGGCGATCCGCAGCGCGGTGGGCAGCGCGCCGGAGAGGAAGACCAACCGGCCGGGGGTCGCGGTGTTCGGTGCGGCAACCACCGTGTCCTCGGACAGTGACTCGTCGACGTACGCCTGCTCCTGACCCGGCCGCGCGCCGCGCCCGCCGAGGGTGCCGGTCACGCCGTCACCGGCACCGAGGGCCACCCGCACGTCCCGGGTGCCGGGGGCGGGCCAGTCGCGCTGCGTCGTCCACGTACCCGGCGCGGTCTCCAGGTCGACCCGCGGCTCGTCCATCACCCCGTTGTGCAGCCCCTGCAACCAGTAGTCGAACCAGCGGTGCAGGGCGGCCACCCACTCGGCGCGTCGAACGTCGAACGGGTCCTGGTGGCCGGCCTGGTGCAGCCAGAGCTTGCGGGGCACACCCTGCTCGGCCAACTCCTGCCACCAGCGGGCGAACTGGTTGGTCGTGACGTTCAGGTCGTTGAGGCCGTGCGCCAGGAAGACACTGGCCCGGACCCGGTCGGCCGAGGGCCGGTAGTCGCGCTGCGCCCAGAACCCGTTGTAGTCACCGGTCTCGTCGGCGCTGTCCGCCCGCAGTCGCGCCAACACCTGCGCGCAGGCTCCGTCGGGGCGGCCGTTGACGTCCGAGTGCAGGTAGCCGGGATAGTCGGTGGCGACCGGCGACCCCTGGTAGCGCATGTAGTCGTACCAGCTGGAGATCGCCGAGATCGGCACGATGGTGGCCAGCCCCGACACGCCGGTGGCGGCGACCCCGTTGGCGACCGAGCCGTCCCAGGACTTGCCGATCATGCCGACCTGCCCGCTGCTCCAGGCAGCGCTGACCGGCCGACCGGCGCCGTCGTACGCGCGAGCCCGCCCGTTGAGCCAGTCGATCACCGCGGTGGCGCTGCCCACCTCGGCGGGACCGCCGACGTCCTCGCAGCCGGTCGACCGCGCGGTGCCCGCCAGGTCCACGGCGGCGAAGGCGTACCCGCGCGGGACGAAGTAGTTGTCGTAGAAGAGCGGGGCCTTGGCGATCACACCGGCCGCGTCGTACGTCTTGCGCTCACCCTCGTTGCCCCGACCACAGCAGAGGTAGTAGGGCGAGGCGTCCATGATGACCGGTACGCGGACCCCTGCGACGGCGGCCTCCCGGGGCCGGACGAGGTCCACTGCCACCCGGTCTCGCGCTCCGTCGCCATCGCTGTCGGCGCGGGTCTCGACCCAGACGCTCTCCCGGATCGCGTCGGCGTAGGAGTAGGCGGGGACGGTCTGGTCGCCCACCACGTGCGGCGGGAGGGGGCGGTGCCGCGTCGCCGCGTCGACCGCCGTCGGAGAGGTTGTCCGGGCAGCGGCGACCACCGGCGCGGCGGGCAGCGCCGCCACCAGCAGGCCGACCAGGACGCTGGCGACCCGTGCGCGGGCGCCGGCAGACGACGGTGCGAACCTCATCGATGTCCTCCCGGGAGCGGCGCGTGGACCACCTTCGATCGATTGGATCGATGGCCGTCAGCCTAGCCCTCTGCGGAACCCGGGTGCGGACGAACGGCCGCCAGGCGACCGGTCGGGGGCAGGGCTGGTCAGATCCGGGCGCGGGGCAGCCAACCGAGGAATCGGAGCCGGACCCGGGGCAGCGGCACCGTGGGCAGATCCTGGGCGGCGGCGACGAGGCAGGAGCCCAGATAGACCGCGAGGGCGGTACGCGCTCCGCCGAACTCGGCAAGCAGTTGGCTCTGCTTCGTGGCGCAGGGCCACTCGCGACCACATCCGGTGCAGGTCCAGCTCGGTGGGTTGGGCAGGTGCTCCGGCAGCTTCGCGCGGCGGTACCGGCCGACGACGCTGTTGTCCGCGCGTACGTCACGTCGGCGCGGCATCGGGCGTCCGTTGCGGGGTGCGATCGGGCGGGAACCCGGCAGGTAGCGCCCGACGGTGCCGAGCAGCACCCCGACGCGGATCAGGGCGTCCGGCCCGACGTGGTGGGCCAGCAGCGCGGTCATCAGATAGTGCCCCAGCAGGTCGAACGCCTCGCGGCTCAGACCAAGGTCACGGCAGAGGTCGACGAAGTCCGGCGTGGTCAGCGGCACGCGGTTGTCGAGTGCGCGGCGCAGCACCTCGCGCAGATCGGTCCCGAGTCGCTGCACCGCGTCGCTCTCGCCCAGCCCCAGGCTGTCCTCGTCCGCCACCCGGGCCAGCGCCTCCGCCACGGCCAGTCGAACGACGCGGTCCGGATCAGTACCGCCCAAGGCGCACCCCTTTCGTAGGCCGATCACCAGGCGGCGGCCCGATCGCCCTGCAACGCCCGGGGAATCATGAACAAGATTTCGCTGTCGCCCGCGACGATGGCTAGGACAGCAGACGCAGAACCCGCCGACGGGTTAGCCGGAAAGCGAAGTCGACCTGCCGACACACTGCGGTGATTGGTAGGACGACCGACGGTGATTGTCGTATGGTGACATTCCCATCTACGGGTATTGCGCACCGGAGCCTCTTCACCGACCAGCCCCGTCACGACGCCACCTCGACCGGTCGCTGCCGTCCCGCTCGCGACGTTCCACCTCACTGCACCGACGGCCACCGCCATGCCGAGTCACCGCCGAGCGCCTCGGTACGTTCCGACCTGGCCGCCGGCACCAGTTCACCACCCGGCGGCACCTCCACCGGACGGAGACAGCGGATGACGTCAGCACCACTGCAGGCCCGACAGTTCGACAGCCGTGACCCGGTGGCCATCCACGAGTTCCTGTCCGCGACGTACGACCCGAAACTGCGCCTGGACAGCAGGAACAAATTCCGGCTCACTCATCACCGCGTTGACGCCGGCCCCTTCGCCATCGCGACCACCCGGCAGACCGGGCACCTCGACATCGGCGTCAGCACCCTCGGCGGGCTGGTCCTCGGGCGCACCCGCACCGCCCGCGTCGATCGCGTCTGTGCCGGATCCGCCGACCGGTTCGACCCCGGCAACGTCTTCCTCGTCACCAAGCCCGACGAGCCGTGCACCGTACGCTGGCATCCCGGCGAGGTGGAGCTCTGCGTGCTGGATCTGGCGGTGCTGGAGCAGGTGGCCACCGCCGCGCCGGCCCGGCGGCCCGGCCGGATCCGATTCACCGACCTGGGTCCCGTCGACGAGGCCCTCGCCCGGCAGTGGCGCACCACCACCAGCTTCGTCAGCGACGTCGTGTTGAACAACCCGACCGCCAGCGCGCAACCGCTGGTGATCGGCAACGCCGCGCGGATGCTCGCCGCAGCGGCGCTCGCGGTCTTTCCGAACACCGCGTTCACCGAACCGACCGCCGCCGACCGACACGACGCCAGCACCGCCACGTTGCGGCGGGCGATCAACTTCATGGAGGACTACGCCGACCGCGACATCAGCGCGGCCGACATCGCCGCCGCCGCCAGCGTCTCGCTGCGGGCGGTGCAACTGGCCTTCCGCCGTCATCGCGGCACCACCCCGATGGCGTACCTGCGTCGGATCCGGCTCGCTCGGGCACACCACGACCTGCTGCGCGCCGACCCCCGCCAGGAGACCGTCTCGGCGATCGCCAGTCGATGGGGGTTCGCCAGCCACAGCAGGTTCACCGCCCGGTACCACGCCAGCTACGGCGTGCCGCCTCGCGAGACGCTGCATGCCTGAGGCGACCAGGGCGAGCCAGCAGTGGGTGCTGGACCTCGCCGAGCGGAACATCGCCACCGCACTCGCCCCGCTCTGACGGGCTGAGCCCGCACGCCAGCGGCGCTAGGCCCGGTCGCGCTCGTGGGCGTCGCGGGCCGTGCGCACCTCGGGCACCGAGGCCTCCAGCAGGTTGGCGAGGCCGCGCAACTGCTCGGCGACCCGGGCGCCGAGAGGCGTCAGCGAGTATTCGACGCGGGGCGGAATCGCGGTGAGCACCTCGCGGGTGAGCATGCCGTCGCGTTCGAGGGTCTGCAGGGTCTGCGACAGCATGCGCTCGCTGACCCCGTCGATGCGCCGGCGGAGCGCGTTGAACCGGTAGCGGCCCTCACCCAGCGCGAGCAGGGCGAGCGAAGCCCACTTCGAGGTGACGTCCTCGAAGGCGGCGCGGGAGGTGCACCCACGCGCGAAGACGTCGCTGACGAATTCCTGGGTAGGCCCCGCCGGGTCCTGGGCCGGCATGTCGTTCACCTCACCAGCCTACCCGATGGTTACTATTCAGCTTGTACTATAGATTAGTAAGTGCTTTTGATTTGTCACCGTCCGACTGGAGGTTCCCATGCCCACCTATGCCGTCACCGGCGCCACCGGCCGGCTGGGCCGCCTGGTGATCGAGCAGTTGCTCGACTCCGGCGTGCCCGCCGCCGAGATCGCCGCCGTCGTCCGCAGTCCACAGAAGGCCGCCGACCTGGCCGCGCGCGGGATCGAGATCCGCGAGGCCACCTACGACGACCCGTCGACGCTGCCCGGCGCCGTCGCCGGCGTGCGCCGTCTGCTGCTCATCTCCGGCAACACTCCGGGTCAGCGTGTCGCGCAGCACACCGCGGTCATCGACGCGGCCAAGCTCGCCGGGGTCGAGCGGCTGGTCTACACCAGCATCCTGGAGGCCGACACGACCACCAACCCGCTCGCCCCGGAGCACAAGGCCACCGAGGAGGTCCTCGCCGCGTCGGGTCTGACCTACAGCGTGTTGCGCAACAGCTGGTACACCGAGAACTACACCGACCAGCTGCCGCAGTACCTGAAGACCGGCACGATCCTCGGCGCCAGCGGTGGCAGCAGGATCTCCGCCGCGACCCGGGCGGACTACGCGGGGGCCGCCGTGGCCGCGCTGACCCGCGAGCAGGACGGCAACGCCGTCTACGAACTGGGCGGCACCGCGTTCACCTTCGACGAGTTGGCCGAGGCCGTCACGCAGGTCACCGGCACCACCGTCGTCCACCGGGATGTGTCCGCCGCCGAGCTGGCCTCGACCCTGGAGAGCGTCGGGCTCGACGCCGGCACCGCCGGGTTCGTCGCCGCGCTCGACCACTCGATCGCCCTCGGTGAGCTGGCGACCGACAGCGACGACCTCAGCCGGCTACTCGGTCGGCCGAGCACCCCGCTGCGGGACGCCATCCGAGCCGCGCAGGCCTGACCCTCCGGGCGGGTGGCGGGGCAGCCGTCCCGTCGCCCGCCGGATCACGGCGGCCAACCGCGCCGCGCCGACTACTCGCCCTCGTCCTGCTCCTCGGTGAGCTCGGCCAACACATCGGCCGCGTCCCGGTTACCCCCATCGGCGAGACGCCGCAGCTCGCCGACGTCCGCCCGCTCTGCCGCCAACTCGACGAGCTGGTCGGCGGCGTCCCGGTCGCCCTGGTCGGCGAGACGCCGCAGTTCGGCCGTGTCGCCACGCTCAGTGGCGAGTTCGACCAGCTGGGCCGCCGCGTCGGTGTTGCCGTTCTCGGCGAGCTGACGCAGCTCGACCAGGTCACCCCGTTCGGTAGCGAGTTCGACGAGCTGGTCGACAGCGTCCCGGTCACCGTTCCCGGCCCGTTCGCGCAGGTCGACCAGATCAGGATCTGACATCGCGCACCTCTCCACAGCTGACGCGGGACCACGTCGACCAGTCTCGACCACCACCGCGAACCTAGACCAGCCGTCCTCGTCGTGGGTCGACTGACACCACCGGTACGCCGATCAGGTCAGCCCGCCTCGGTCGACTCCGCGAGCAGCAAACCGCTCAGCAGACCCCGCAGGGTCCGCTCGACGAGGTCCCCCCGGGGCGTCGGCCCGGCGGGCTGACCGAACGCCGCGACCAGATGGGGGTACGCCGTCAGGTCGACCCCGGCGAGGCTGAGCGCCCCGGCGGCGGCCTCGCGACGGGCGAAGAGGCTCACCACGCCGGTCATCATCGCGATGGCCTCGAACTTGGCCGCGACGGGACTGCGCACGGGTTCCAGGATCCGGATGCAGTTGTCGAACCAGGCGAGGCTCTCGGGGCCGACCCCGGACGGCCGGTGAATCACGTCGAGTAGCCACGGGTGGGTGCCGAACAGCGCCAACTGCCGGCGTCCCAACAGCACCATCGTGTCCAACCAGTCGCCGTCCGCCTGCGGGTACGGCCGCAACTCCCCCACCGCCCGGTCGGTCATCAGGTCGAGCAGGTCGTCGCGGGACGACAGGTACCGGTAGAGGGATCCGGCCCCGGTGCCGAGTGCGCCGGCCACGGCACGCATCGATACCGCAGCCAGCCCTTCGGCGTCGGCCAGTGCGATGGCGGCCATGACGATGGCGTCCCGAGTGTGCGCCGGAGTGGGGCCACGGGTGCCGCGTTCGGGCCTGCTCCAGATGGGCCGCCGGTCGGGGCCGCCGTCGCCGGTACTCGCGGGTGCGTCACTCACCGATCTACTGTAAACTGCAAACGTCGTTCGCAGTTTATGTCGGCGTTGGAGGGGTGGGCCAGTCATGGAGCAGGTCAGAGCACAAGACGGCGCGACGATCGTGCTGCACTCGACCGGATCGGGGCCTGGGATCGTCGTGGTGCACGGCGGCGGCGTGACCATCGACGTCTACCGGCGGCTGGCCAGGGCGCTCGCCGACCGGTTCACCGTGCACCTCTACAACCGACGGGGGCGGGCGGACGCACCACCGAGGTCATCTCCCTACACGGTCGACCAGGAGATCGACGACCTCGCCGCGGTGCTGGAGCACACCGGCTCCGACAACGTCATCGGCCACAGCGGCGGAGGTTTCCTGGCGCTCGAAGCCGCGCTCCGACTGCCGATCGAACGGCTCGCCCTCTACGACGCCGCGGTCTCGATCGACGGCAGCTTCCCGTCGGCGTGGCTCGCGCCCGCCCAGGCGGCAGCACAGGCCGGTGACACCGCCCGGAGCCTCGCCATCACGACCGCGGGGATCAATTCGCACCTGGCGGCGGGGAGACTCCCGCTCGGCGTCCGGACCGCGATCATCCGCGCGTTCCTGCGTACGCCGATCGGCCGGACCATGGGCGAACTGCTGCCGACGACGCTGGACGAGGCGGCTCTGATCCTGGCGCACGACGGCCCGGCCACCCGGTGGGCCGGGGTGAGCGCCGAGGCGCTGCTGGCCTGCGGCGCCGACGGCCCGCTCTACTACGTCGACCAGAACGCCGCGCTGGCCCGCGCGCTGCCGCGCGCCCGGACGCTCACGGTTCCGCGCAGTGGTCACGACGCCATCAACCGGGCGCACCCGAGGGTCGTCGACCCGCTCGCCGACTTCTTCCGAGCACCTGTGACACCGGAGCGGACGCGTCACTCCTGACCGGTCGCGCGGCCTGCCCACCTCCATTGATCTTGGCTAGGGTGGTGGGCATGCCCGCACACCATCCGCACCGCCACGACGACGGCCGGAGGTGGGCCCCCGCCACGGATTCGGCGCACCCGATCGAACCGGCCGACTGGTGAGCGCGGCACCCCTGCCCGCCCAGCGAGGCAAGCCGGCCACACCCCCGCCCCACCGATCCGGCTGGGCCGAGCACTGCGCCCGACTCTCCCGGTCGCGCCCCTTCGAGATCGCCATCGTCGTGGCGATCCTCGCCAACGGGATCGTGCTCGGCCTGGAGACGTACGACGACCTGACTCCGGCGGGCACGGCACTGCACTGGCTGGAGTTGCTCTTCCGCGCCGTTTTCGTCGTCGAGATCGGCGTCCGACTGGCGGCCTACGGCAGGCGTCCACAGGACTTCTTCCGGCACGGCTGGAACGTCTTCGACTTCGTGGTGATCGCGGCGATCTTCATACCGGGCCTGCACGGCGATCCCGCGCTGCTGCGCGTCGTGCGGGTCGCCCGCATGGTCCGGCTGGTGCGGTTCTCGCCGGGCCTGCGGACCATCGTCTCCGCGCTGTGGCGCAGCCTGCCGGGCGTCACCGGTTTCCTCGCCCTGGCCGTGGTGACGCTCTACGTGTACGGCATGGCCGGCTGGCTGATCTTCGGCAACAGGTATCCGGAGGAGTACGGCGACATCGGCCGCTCACTGCTGACGTTGTTCGTGCTGCTGTCCCTGGAGACGCTGCCGGACCTCATCGAGCAGGGCATGGCCATCTCGCCGTGGACGCTGCTCTACTACGTCAGCTACGTGGTCATCACCGTCAACCTGCTGCTCAACATCCTCATCGCCGTCATCGTCAACTCGATGGAGGAGGCACGCCGGTTGGAGATGACCGAGCGGCTGGCCCCCGACTACGACGAGGACGGCGACGGCGTACCGGACGAGGTGGACCGCATCGCGCTCACCCAGCGGCTGGACGACCTGCGGGCGGTCATCGCCGAACTGGAACGCGAGTTGCGGATCGACCGGGAGGACGGGCACGGCCGGCCGCACCGGGACGGCACCCGTACCAGACGGTGATCCGACGCTCGCGCTGCGTCCTCCAGTTCGGATAGTGTCGACGGCGGTCCCACCGCTTCGGCCGAAGGGCACCACCATGACGGCCAGTGTCGACAATGCGCACCTCACCACCGATCTCCCGGACACCCTCGGCACCGTCATCGACGAGGTGATCCGCCCGCAGGCGACGATTGTCGACCGGAAGGGGACCTTCCCCCGCCAGGGTGTCGACGCTCTCGCCGCTGCCGGCCTGCTCGGTCTGGCCTCCTCGACCGAGGTCGGTGGCGGCGGCCACGGCATGCGCGTGGTCGCCGGGGTCATCGAGCGGCTGGCCGCCGAGTGTGGGTCCACCGCGATGGTGGTGCTCATGCACTACGCGGCGACCGCCGTCATCGAGGCGCACGGCCCGCGCGAGGTCCGCGCGGCCATCGCCACCGGCGGTCATCTCGCCACTTTGGCCTTCTCCGAGTACGGCTCGCGCAGCCACTTCTGGTCGCCGACCGGCACCGCGAGCACCACCGACGACGGCACGGTCCGCCTCGACGCCCGCAAGAGCTGGGTCACCTCGGCCGGTGCGGCCAACAGCTACGTCTGGTCCAGCCTCCCGGTGTCCCGCGACGCCGGTCCGATGACGCTCTGGCTCGTGCCGGCCGACAGCCCCGGCCTGACCGTGACAGGCGATTTCGACGGGCTCGGCCTGCGCGGCAACGGCTCCCGGCCGATGACCGCCGACGGGCTCCGGGTCCCGTCGACGGCGATGCTGGCAGCCGACGGCGCCGGGCTCGACACCGCGCTCGCGGCGGTCCTCCCCTGGTTCCTGGTGCTCAATGCCGCCTTCTGCCTGGGGCTGGCCGGCAGCGCGGTCGCGGAGGCTGGTCGGCATCTCACCGGGACGACGCTCACGCACACCGGCGCAGCCCTTCGCGACGCGCCCGTCACCCGGCGCGACCTGGCCCGGCTGATGATCCGCACCGACGCCCTGCGTGCTTTCCTGGGCGACACCCTCACCGCGCTGGAGACCGGCCGCGACGACGCGATGCTGCGAGTCTTGCAGGTCAAGGCGCTCGCCGGCGAGACCGTCGCCGACGTGACCGATGGCGCGATGCAGCTCTGTGGCGGCAGCGCGTTCCGCAGGGAGTTGGGCCTTGAGCGCCGTTTCCGCGACGCGCGCGCGGCCCGGGTGATGGCGCCGACCACCGACGCCCTGCTCGACTTCGTCGGTCGGGTCGCCACCGGGCTGCCCCTCTTCGACGGGGCCAACCGCTGATGCCGGCGCCAACCGTCCTGATGGGCGCGGTCGCGTACGACCCCAAGGTGGTGACCATCTGGGCGGGTTTCCGGGCCTGGCTGCGCGGTCGGGGCCTGGACTTCGACTTCGTCCTCTACTCGCACTACGAGCGACAGGTCGAGGATCTCGTCGCCGGCCGGATCGACGCGGCATGGAACTCGCCCCTGGCCTGGCTGCGGGCCGAACGGTTGGCGGCGGCCAGCGGCACCGCCGTCCGCGCGTTGACCATGCGCGACACCGACCAGGACCTCACCTCGGTCGTGGTGGTGCGGGCCGACTCACCGGTGCGACAGGTCGCGGATCTTGCCGGGAAGAGGGTGGCCGTCGGTGCGGTGGACAGTCCACAGGCGACACTGATTCCACTGGATCACCTCGCGACCGCCGGCGTCGAGGTCGACGTGCGCCGGTTCGACGTCGGTGTCGGCCTGCACGGCGACCACGTCGGCGGGGAGCGCGACGCGGCCCGCGCCATGCTGAGCGGGGAGGTCGACGCCGCCTGCATGATCGACGCCAATCACCTGGCGTTCGTGCGGGAGGGCACGCTACCGCCCGAGGGCACCCGGATCGTCGGGCAGACCGGGCGCTACGACCACTGCACCATGACGATCGGCGAGCCGGAGTCCGCCGGGGTCCAGCTCTTCGGCACGCTGCTGCTGGGCATGTCGTACGCCGATCCGCAGGTGCGTCCGCTGCTCGACCTGGAGGGGCTGACGGCCTGGAAGGAGGGCCGCACCACCGGGTACACCCTGCTCGCCAGGGCGGTTGACGTCAGCGGGTTCTACTCCCCCGACGGGCGGGTGACGGCCACGGACTACCGGCCGTGAGCCGGGCACCGACCGCCGACGTCGAGGTCCACCTCGGCGACCTGGGCTTCGGCCGGGGAGCGCACCTGCTGGTGCAACGCGCTCTGGCCGGCCTGCCACCCGGAGGCCGCGTGGCGGTTCTCGGCCGCGACCCGGCGTTGCCCGTACACCTGCCCGCCTGGTGCCGCGGCCGGGGTCATCGGGTCGAATGGCCGGATCGGGACGACCGCGGCGAGCTGGTGGCGGTGGTCGTGCGGGGCACCGCGGATGACGACCGCTGGTTCGGCGCCGAACGAGCCGGACCGGCGCTGCCGTCGGCACTGAGCAGCCGCCCACCGGCGCGGTGGGGGCTCGGGGCCCGGGGCGCGCTGCTTGAGGCCGGTGGTCCCGAGGCCCGGTTCGACCTGGACGACCGCGACCTGGTGTGGGCCGATGTCGCTCCCCAGCTGTACGCGCAGGCCGCCGCGCGACAGTGGGATCCGCAGACCGCGGTGCCGTGGGACGATCCAGTCGTGCTGCCGGCCGACGTCGAGGCCGCGGTGGTGCAGGTGATGACCTACCTGGTGGAGAACGAGCAGGCCGCGCTCATCGTTCCGGCCCGGTTCGTGGGGCGCATCCACCCGCACTTCCGGGAGGTGATGCAGCTCCTCGCCGTACAGGTGGCCGACGAGGCGCGGCACATGGAGGTCTTCAGCCGGCGGGCGCTGCTGCGGGGCGCCGAGTTGGGCACGTCGTCAGCCGGCGGCCGACAGTCGCTCTTCACGCTCGTCACCGAGTCCGACTTCGCACTCGCCTCGTTTCTGCTCTCCGTGCTCGGTGAGGGCAGCTTCGTCGATCTGCTCTCGTTCCTGCACCAGAACGCACCGGACCCGGTGACGCGCCGGATCTGCTGGCTCGCCATGCAGGACGAGCGCCGGCACGTGTTGTTCGGCATGGCGCACCTGGAACATCAGGCGCAGCTCGACCCGCTGCTGCGGGATCGGCTGCGGGCTGCCATCCACCGCCGCCACGACGCGCTCGTCGACACCGCCGGCCTCAACGCGGACGTCTTCGACGCGCTGGTGGTGCTCGCGTCGGGTGGTTGGCACCCGGACGACGTGTCCTCCGGCTACGACCGGGTGCAGGCCCTGCAACACGCGATGGATCAGGGCCGCCAGCGCCGACTGGTCCGGCTGGGCTTCCGGCCCGACGAGGCCGCCGCTCTCTCCGCCCTGCACACCCGCAACTTCATGTGAGCGACCCCCGCGCAGACCGTGGCGTGCGCGGGGGTCGAGGTGTGGCAGCTCAGCGACTGCCGGTCACTGACCGAGCAGGGTCCGGATCTTCTGCGCGTAGCCGGCCACCGTGAAGTCGGGGCTGACGGAGTCCACCAGGATCAGGTGGTTGATTGTGTGGTTGACGCGCAGTGGCAGGAGCGCCTGGTACTCGGCGGAGTTGTACCAGGCCTTCGCGGTCTCCGCGTCCGGGAACTCGATCAGGACGGCCGAGCCCTCCCAGGAGCCCTCGATGACCTGCACCTCGGCGTCCAGGACGAGCCACTTGCCGCCGTACGCCCTGGTGGTGGCCTCCACCTGCTCCAGGTAACGCAGGGACTCCTCGGTCGGCACTCCGCCCGGGATACGCAGGTGGTTGATCAGATACGTGCTCATGTCTCACTCCTCTGAGGTGGTGGCTGCCAGTCGTATCAATACGACCGGTCGTCTTAGAACGGATAAACGTCGCGCCGTACGGGACAACGCGGACAATCACCGGTTGGACCCGACGAGGATCAGGTGAGGATCCGCGCCGTGGTGATCGAGAAGAACTCCTGGACGGCTGCCGGGTCACCGGATGCCTTCGCCCGCGCCGCCGCACCCTCGTAGCTGGAGACGACGAAGCCGGCGAGTTCCCGGGCCGGCTCGTTCCCGTGCAGCTCACCGGCAGCACGCGCCTGCTCGATCGCCACGGCGAGGGCGGCGACCCAGCGGCCGAAGCCGGCGTCGACCGCATCCCGGAGAACACCGCTGTGGGCCGGGATCTCGGTGGCGAAGTTGCCGAGCAGGCAACCCCGGTCACCCATGGTGTCACTGAGGCCGGTGATGAAGCGGAGATGATTGGTGATCCGCTCAAGTGGCGTGCCAGACTGCTTCTCGTCGAGCATCTCCAACCCCATCGCCGCGGAGTATCTCGCCACCGAGTCGAGGGCGAGGTCTTCCTTGCTGGCGAAGTGGTTGTAGAAGGTGCCCTTGGGCGCCCCGGCGGCGGCCACGATGTCCTGGACGCTCGTCCCGTTGTAGCCGCGCAGGTGGAACAGATCCAACGCGGCGTCGGACAGCCGCTGCCTGGTCCCGGCGGAGGCTTGCGACTTCGGTCGTGGCATCTCCTGGCACTCCTCTCCCCCGGCACTCCGGCTGGCTGACAGACACCACAATATGACCGGTCGTCTCGGAATGCCAGTCCTGTGACCACCGTCATCCCGCAGTACGGTGGAACGGCCATGAACCGGGATATCAGCGCGATCCGCCAGGAACTGCTGCGGCTGCGCGAGCAGACCGAGACTCAGGCCACCGTCCTGGCCAGCGACCTGCGAAGCCTCTTCGAGGCATCCCGGTCGTCCAACGCCGATGACGAACACGACCCCGAGGGCAGCACGATCGCCTTCGAACGCGCACAGCTCAGCGCCGTCCTGGACGCGGCCCGCCAACGCCTGGCCGAGCTGGACGTCGCGCTGCAACGGGTCGACGACGGCAGCTACGGCGTGTGCGAGCGGTGCTCCCGCCCGATTCCCGCCGAGCGGCTCGTCGCCCGCCCGTCAGCGCGTACGTGCGTCGCCTGCGCCGACCTGCGGTGACGGGGACTGTCGACCGCGAGGGCTACGGGCACCGTCGTACCCGGTGGTCAGCTGGCGCAACAACCTCCCGCGGGCGCGGCGTCGAGGGCGATGAGGCTGACCGGTGCGGACAGCAGCCCTCCGGAGATGCCGGTGGACAGTCCACGCCCCGTCGGCTCCGGCCCGCAGCAGTTGTCGCCGCTCGCCGAATCGGCGAGGTTGCTGTTGCAGACGCCGGTTTCGGGCAGGTCGAGCTGGACCTCGCGGGCGGCGACCCAGTCCCCGGCGAGAGCGGCGACGACGGAACGGACCTGCTCGTAGCCGGTAGCCATGAGGAAGGTCGGCGCCCGGCCGTAGGACTTCATGCCGACGGCGTAGTAGCCGCTCTCCGGGTGGGCGAGTTCGTCCACGCCGTGCGGAGGAACGGTGCCGCAGGAGTGCTCGTTGGGGTCGATCAGCGGGGCGAGCGCACGGGTTGCGCCCAGGACCGGGTCCAGGTCCAGCCGCAGCTCGGCGGCGATGGAGTGGTCGGGTCGGAAGCCCGTGGCGGCCACGATGCGGTCGACGGTGATCGACTCGTTGGCGCCGTCGGCGTGCCGCACGACCACGCTCACCCGCCCGTCGGTCGGGGCGAGCGCGTGCACGGAGAACCCGGTGAGCAGCCGGATCCGTCCGGCGTCGACGTGCGCACGCAGCCGTGCGCCGAGCGCCCCGCGCGCCGGCAGGGCGTCAGCGTCCCCTCCACCGTAGGTGCGCGTCGGCGAGGCGGTGCGGATTGCCCAGGTCACCTCGATGCCAGGCTCTGCGGCGGACAGCTCCGCGAGGGACAGCAGGGTGTTCGCGGCCGAGTGGCCGGCGCCCACGACGAGGGTGTGCCGGCCGGCGAACCGGTCCCGGTCGGCACCGAGCACGTCCGGCAACGCGTGCTCCAGGTATGCCACCACGTCGGCCTCTCCCCTCGCGGGCAGGCCCGACGCACCGAGGACGTTCGGCGTACGCCAGGTGCCGGAGGCGTCGATGACGGCGCGGGCGAGCAGTTCGTCGCCGTCGTCGAGGCGGAGCAGGAACGGTGCGGTGTCACGTCCGGCGGTACGCAGCCGGTCGAGACCGAGGCGGCTGATCGCCTCGACGCGCGCCCCGTACCGCAGGTGTGGCTTGAGCTGCGGCAGCTCCGCCAGGGGCTGGAGGTAGTCGCCGACCAGCTCCGCGCCGGTGGGCAGGGCCTCCGGGTCGGGGCCGACCCAACCGGCCTCGTCGAGGAGCCGACGGGCGGCCGGGTCGATGTTGTAGCGCCACGGCGAGAAGACGCGCACGTGCCCCCACTGGCGTACGGCGGCACCCGGGGTGTCGCCGGCTTCGAGGACGGTGAAGGGCAGGCCGCGCTCGTGCAGGTGCGCGGCGGCGGCGAGACCGGTCGGGCCGGCGCCGATGACGACGACCGGAAGGCTGTCCAGAGCGTTCATCAGGTGGCTCCTCGATGTGGTTGCGGGCTCGTCAGGTGATGGTGGGGCTGCGGCGTTCCAGCAGAACGACGTCGCGCCAGCGGTCGTGGTGACGACCAACCCGCTCGCGTACGCCGATCACGCGGAACCCGGCCCGCTGGTGCAGCGTCAGGCTGGCGGTGTTCTCCGGGAAGACTCCGGACTGGATCGTCCAGATGCCGGCGGCCTCGGTGGAGGCGATCAGCGCGTCGAGCAGCAGTCGGGCGATGCCACGACCCTGGGCCGCCGGGTCCACGTAGACGGAGTGTTCGACCACTCCGGCGTAGACCGCGCGGGTCGAGGTCGGCGACACGGCGATCCAGCCGAGGACCGCCCCGTCGTGGTCGGCGGCCACGAAACGGTGCGCGGTCAGGCGCGTGGTGTCGAACGCCGCCCAGGTTGGCGCGGTGATCTCGAAGCTGGCATCGCCGGCGTCCAGGCCGGCCTGGTAGATCGCCAGGACCCGGTCGGCGTCGGCGTCGGCCATCGGGCGCACTGTGATGTCGGCCATCAGCGGGCTTCCTTCCGGAAGAGTTCAGGCGGCTGTCTTGACGTCCGTCGAATCAGACAGTTGCACACTGATTAGATAGGTGTCAACCTAGAGCAATGTCGAATCAAGCAGCGCCGGACTGCTGCCCCCCGCTGACCGAGCGGCGCGTACCGGCCGAAGCCGCTGCGGTGCTCGCGCCCGCGTTCAAGGCGCTCGGCGACCCGGTACGGCTGCAACTGATGTCGATGATCGCCTCCGCCGAGAGCGGCGAGATCTGCGTCTGCGACCTGACCCCCGCGTTCGACCTGACCGGCCCGACCATCTCGCACCACCTCAGGACACTGCGCGAAGCGGGGCTGGTCGACGCCGAGCGCCGGGGCACCTGGGTCTACTACCGCGCCAGGCCGGCCGTCCTGGGCCAGCTCGCCGCACTCCTCACCGTGGCACCGGCACCCCACGAGGACGGGACGTCCCTCCTCCGTCCCACCCAGTCAGTCGACCGACGGCAGTGCCCGTGAGCACCGCCATTCAGAGCGACCCGGCCGAGAGCGCCGTCGTCGGCCGTCTCTTCCGACTCGACCAGTTCCTACCGGTCTGGATCGGATTGGCGATGGTCGCCGGCCTGCTCCTCGGTCGCCTGATTCCCGGCCTGAACAGCGCGCTGGACTCGGTGGCGGTCGGCGGGATCTCGCTGCCGATCGCGATCGGCCTGCTGATCATGATGTACCCGGTGCTGGCGAAGGTCCGCTACGACCGGCTCGACACCGTCACCAGCGACCGCCGACTGCTGATCTCCTCGCTGGTCCTCAACTGGCTCATCGGCCCCGCCCTGATGTTCGCCCTGGCCTGGATCTTCCTGGCCGACCAGCCCGCGTACCGCACCGGCCTGATCATCGTTGGTCTGGCCCGCTGCATCGCCATGGTCATCATCTGGAACGACCTCGCCTGCGGTGACCGGGAGGCCGCCGCCGTCCTGGTCGCGCTCAACTCGGTCTTCCAGGTCGTCGCCTTCGGTCTGCTCGGCTGGTTCTACCTCTCCGTACTCCCCCAGTGGCTGGGGTTGTCCGGCGCCGAGTTGACGATCTCGGCCTGGGACATCGCCCGCAACGTGCTCATCTTCCTCGGCATCCCACTGCTCGCCGGCTACCTCACCCGTCGCCTCGGCGAGCGCGCCAGGGGCCGCGACTGGTACGAGGCCCGCTTCCTGCCCAGAATCGGCCCCGCAGCCCTCTACGGGCTGCTGTTCACGATCGTGATCCTGTTCGCCCTGCAGGGAGACGCCATCACCAGCCGACCCCTGGACGTCGTGCGCATCGCGCTGCCCCTGCTCGTGTACTTCGCCCTCATGTGGGCCGGGTCCTACGCTCTCGGCCGGGCCATCGGTCTCGGCTACGAGCGCACCACCACCCTGGCCTTCACCGCGGCCGGCAACAACTTCGAACTCGCCATCGCCGTCGCGATCGGCACCTTCGGCGTCGCCTCCGGTCAGGCCCTCGCCGGGGTGGTCGGCCCGCTGATCGAGGTGCCCGTCCTGGTCGGACTGGTCTACGTCTCGCTGTGGGCACGCCGCCGGTTCTTCACCACCCCTTGATCGAGAGGCACCACCATGAGTGACAAGACCAGCGTCCTGTTCGTCTGCGTCCACAACGCCGGCCGTTCCCAGATGGCCGCCGGCTGGCTACGCCACCTCGCCGGCGACACCGTCGAGGTCCGCTCGGCGGGCTCCGCACCGGCCGAGACGATCAACCCCGCGGTCGCGCAGGCCATGCGGGAGGTCGGCATCGACATCACCGACCAGACCCCCAAACTTCTGGAGTACGCGACCGCGGAGTCCTCCGACGTCATCGTGACGATGGGCTGCGGCGACACCTGCCCGGTCTTCCCCGGCAAGCGCTACGAGGACTGGAAGCTCGACGACCCGGCCGGCAAGGGCGTCGACGCCGTCCGCCCCATCCGCGACGAGATCCGGGGCCGGGTGGAGAAGCTCCTCGCCGAACTCAACCCCGCCGAAGGGCGCCACTGGCGATCCCCGGTGTCCTGAACACTATCGGCGGAGGCGAACCCTCCTACGAAGAGGACGCACGTCGTGGCGCAACCGCGACCTAGAGTCGGTCGCCAGTCCGCCCATCTCGGGGAACCAACGTCTTCACTTCTGCAACATGATCGATGCGGCGTCCGCCACGACACCCAACGACCAGTCGAGCTGACGGCATGTGCCCTGATTCGCGCACTCAAGGCAGCCGCCTGAACGCCACGGCCGGTCAAGTAGCCGAGTCCAGTGAGCATCAAGGGTCCTCATCGCGGCGAACAGCTCGTCTGCCCGACTCACAGGTTCATCGATCGGCACGGCAAGCACCCTCCCGCGATCACAACGTTGGCCCCACCTGGGGGCAGAGACCATGGGTCGTGCTCCCCAGGTGGGTGTGCGGCCGAGGACCCAGGAGTTTGCCGAAACCAGGGAAACCGGCCAAGCTGCAACCTATTCCAACTTGTAGGAGCAGGTCAAGGTATCTCATGGAACTTGTTGGAACAGGTCTACCCGTGATCAGATTGGACTGCCGAAACCAGGGAACCCTACGGAGCTCGATCCATGCCGACCGAACGAGTGGACTACCGGCGCATCGCCAACGAGATCGCGGGAAAGATCAAGTCTGGTGAGCTTGCTCCGGGCGAGAAGCTGCCGTCCACCCGTGAGCTGGCCGAGCAGTACGGCGTACACATCTCGACCATCAACCGGGTCATGACGATCCTCAAGGACCGCGAGTTGGTCGAGGGCCACCCAGGCAAAGGTGTCTACGTCGCAGAAGTCGAGAGCTGAACGCGCCGCCTCCTCGATCAGGTGATGAGAAGTAGGTCAACGCCGTTGTATCAGGCAAGCGGCAGTCGGGCGACGCCGCGCCCCTGGGCGGCCGGGTCCACGTAGATGGAGTGTTCGACCAGGCCCGCCGATGATCTCGGCCATCGGCGGGTTCCTTTCCGGTCGTGGGACAGCTACCGCGACTGGGCAGGGGCCTCAACGGGCCCCGGCGTAGACAGCGCGGTCGCCGAGTTCCTCCTCGATGCGAATGAGCTGGTTGTACTTGGCCGTGCGGTCCGAGCGCGACAGCGAGCCGGTCTTGATCTGGCCGCAGCCGACGCCCACGGCCAGGTCGGCGATGGTGGTGTCCTCGGTCTCGCCGGAGCGGTGCGACATCACCACCCGGTAGCCCGCCTTGTGGGCGGCGTCCACCGTCGCGAGGGTCTCGGTGAGCGTGCCGATCTGGTTGACCTTGACCAGGATCGCGTTGGCGTAGCCGCCCTCGATCCCGTCGCGCAGCCGGTCGACGTCGGTGCAGAAGACGTCGTCGCCGACCAGCTGCACCCGCTCCCCCGCCAGCCCGGTCAGCCGCTTCCACCCGGCGATGTCGTCCTCGGCCATCGGGTCCTCGACCGAGCTGATCGGGTACCGGGAGACCAGGTCGAGCAGGTAGTCGACGTGCTCTTCGACGCCGCGCTGCCGCCCCTCGCCGACATAGTCGTAGACGCCGTTGCGGAAGAACTCCGAGCTGGCCGGATCGAGGCAGATCGTCAGGTCGGTGCCGGGCTCGTAGCCGGCGTCCTCGATGGCGCGCAGCACGAAACGCAGCGCCTCGTCGGCATCCGTGACGTTCGGCGCGAAGCCGCCCTCGTCACCGACGTTGGTGCTGTGCCCGGCCGCCGCCAGGGACGCCCGGAGGGTGTGGAAGACCTCCGACCCCATCCGGACCGCCTCGGCGAACGTCTGCGCCCCGACCGGAGCGATCATGAACTCCTGGAAGTCCAGCGGGTTGTCGGCGTGCGCGCCGCCGTTGATGATGTTCATCATCGGCACCGGCAGCAGCCGGGCACCCACCCCACCGACGTAGCGGTAGAGCGGCTGCCGGTGCGCCAGCGCCGCCGCCTTGGCCGTCGCCAGGGACACCGCGAGGATCGCGTTTGCGCCCAGTCGACCCTTGTCCGTCGAAGCGTCGAGCGCGATCATCGTCTCGTCGATCAGCGCCTGGTCCTCCGCGTCGAGCCCGATCACCGCGTCGGCGATCGCACCGTTCACGGCGGCGACCGCCGTCGTGACGCCCCTGCCGTGGAAGCGCGTGGGGTCCCCGTCGCGCAGCTCGACCGCCTCGTTCGTCCCCGTCGACGCCCCGGAGGGTACGGCCGCGCGCCCGGTCGAACCGTCCGTGAGCACCACGTCGGCCTCCACTGTCGGGTTGCCCCTGCTGTCGAGGATCTGCCGACCCCGTACCCGGCTGATTGCCGTCATCACACACTCCCTGCTCACGATGCCTTTTCGCAGCCAGACTGGCAGGAAACGGCGGTCCTGGCACCGCGACGATGGACACGTTGACCCGTACCCCGGGGTGCGGGTTTAGGGTCGCGGGATGCGGGTGGGTGAACTGGCACGGCGGACCGGAACGACGGTCCGGGCCTTGCGGTACTACGAGTCGGCCGGGCTGGTCGTGCCGCGACGGCTGGGCAACGGCTATCGCGAGTACGACCCGATCGCGGTGCGGCTGGTGGCCCAGATCCGCGAGCTGATGGCGCTCGGCCTCACCGTCGAGGAGACCCGCCCGTTCGTCGAGTCGATCGCCGGCGGTGCCGACGACACCGACGTGTGCGCGGCGGCGGTGGCCACGTACCGCAGCACCATCACCAACCTGCAGGAACGGATCGGCAGGTTGACCGCCCAGCGGAACGCGCTGGACGCGCGCCTCGACGCCACCGCGACCCAGGTCGTCCCCGGCGGCGCGGGGGTCGGCGTCGACCCCGCCGCGCTGGTCGGGACCAGCCTGCCGCCCCTGTCCTTCTACGGCACCGACGGCCGCCCGGTCGATCTCGGCGCGCTCGGCGCCGGGCGCAGCGTCATCTTCGTCTACCCCCTGACCGGGCGGCCGGGCGTCGACCTGCCCAACGGGCTGCTGGAGGTCCACGGCGCCCGGGGCAGCACCGAGCAGGCCGCCTGGTTCCGCGACCACCACGCGGAACTCCGCTCGGCCGGCGCGGCCCGGGTGTACGGCCTGTCCGCGCAGTCGACCGGATACCAGCGGGAACTCGCACACCGGCTGCGGCTGCCCTACCCGCTGATCCCCGACCCGCGGCTGACCCTGGCCGCCGCCCTGCGGCTGCCGACCCGCACCGCCGGGGACATGACGCTCTACGAGCGGTTGACCCTGATCATCGCCAACGGCGAGGTGGAACACGTCTTCCACCCGATCCCGGACCCGGCGTCGCACCCCCTGCACGTCATGCGGTGGCTCACCAAGCGACGCCGGGCCCCGGGATCGGTCGCCGCCTGGACGAGTGAGTCCTAACCCTGGCTCGGGCTGTTTGCGCAGCCGACGGTGACCGCCTGTCACCTTTGTGGGGGCGGATGTGGTAGTGAGCGGTATACCTCAGAGTCATATTCATACCTCTGGGGTATACCGCTCACCAGCACATCGACATGGCGGGCTAGAAGTCGTCGTCGAAGGCGACAGTGCCGGCCACCCCGACCTGGTACGCCGAGACGCGCCGCTCGAAGAAGTTGGACAGCTCCTGCACGTCCTGCAACTCCATGAAGGCGAACGGGTTGCTCGACCCGTAGTGCGGGGCGATGCCGAGCTGGGCCAGGCGGCGGTCGGCGACGTGCTGGAGATACTCCCGCATGTCGGCCAACGTCAGGCCGGGCACCCCGTGGCCCACCAGGTCCTCGGCGAACTGCACCTCACACTCGACGGCCTCGGCGAGCATCTGCCGCACCTGGTCGGCGAGGTCGTCATCGAACAGGTCCGGCTCCTCGGCGCGGACGGTGTCGACGACGTCGAACGCGAACGCCATGTGCATCGACTCGTCGCGGAACACCCAGTTGGTGCCGGAGGCGAGACCGTGCAGCAGGCCACGGGAGCGCAGGAAGTAGACGTACGCGAACGCGCCGTAGAAGAACAGCCCCTCGATGCAGGCGGCGAAGCAGATCAGGTTGAGCAGGAACGTCCGGCGGTCGTTCCGGGTCCGCAGCTCCCGCAGGTCGTTCAACGAGTCGATCCAGCGGAAGCAGAACTCGGCCTTACGGCGGATCGACGGGATGTTCTCGATGGCCGCGAAGGCGGCGAACCGTTCGGTCTCGTCCGGCACGTACGTGTCGAGCAGGTTCAGGTAGAACTGGACGTGCACGGCCTCCTCGAACAGCTGCCGGGACAGGTAGAGGCGACCCTCGGGGCTGTTGACGTGCTGGTAGAGGTTGAGCACCAGGTTGTTGGCGACGATCGTGTCGCCGGTGGCGAAGAACGCCACCAGGCGGCCGACCAGGTGCCGCTCGGCCGGGGACAGCTTGTCCAGGTCGGCGAGGTCGGCGTGCAGGTCCACCTCCTCGACCGTCCAGGTGTTGCGGATGGCGTCGCGGAACCGGTCGAAGAAGTGCGGGTAGCGCATTGGGCGGAGGGTGAGGTCCATCCCGGGGTCGAGCAGCATGTGCGTGGTCCTCGTGTCTGGGGTGGTGGGGTCGGCGGGGGTCACTGGCAGGCCTCGCACGACTCGGGGTTCTCCAGCGAGCAGGCCAGCGCCTCCGCGTCGGCCGTCACCGGGGCGACGACCGATACGGTGGCCTGCTGGATCCGGGTGGCGGGGCGGGAGCGCAGGTAGTAGGTGGACTTCAGCCCGGCCTTCCAGGCGTACAGGTACATCGACGAGAGCTTGCCGATGGTCGGTGCGGCCAGGAACAGGTTCAGCGACTGGGACTGGTCGATGAACGGGGCGCGGGCGGCGGCCAGGTCGATCAAAGCGCGCTGCGGCAGCTCCCAGGCGGTGCGGAACAACTCGCGGACGCCGGCCGGCAGCTCGGCGATGTCCTGCACCGACCCCTCCGCCCGCTTGATCGCCGACCGGATCCGGTCGGTCCACAGGCCACGGGCCTTCAGCTCGCGTACCAGGGCGGTGTTGACCTGGAGGAACTCCCCCGACAGGGTCTCGCGCTTGAACAGGTTCGACACCTGCGGCTCGATGCACTCGTAGCATCCGGCGATCGAGGCGATGGTGGCGGTCGGGGCGACCGCCACCAGCAGCGAGTTGCGCAGCCCGTCCGCCTCGATCCGGCGGCGCAGCGCGTCCCACCGGGCGGTCTGCGTGCCCTGGACACCCCACAGGTCGGGCTGCAACCGGCCGCGTGCGGCGCGGGTCTGCCCGTACGCCGGGTGCGCGCCGAAGTCGCGCGCCAGGTCGGCGGAGGTCTCCAGCGCGGTCAGGTACAGCTCCTCGCTGATCCGGGTGGACAGCTCCCGGGCAGCCGGGGAGTCGAACGGCAGCCGCAGCGCGAAGAAGACGTCCTGCAGACCCATCAGCCCGAGCCCGACCGGCCGCCAGCGCGGGTTGCTCGCCGCCGCCTGCGCGGTCGGGTAGTAGTTGATGTCGATGACCCGGTCGAGGAAGGTGACTGCGGTACGGACCGTGGCGCGCAGCCGCTCCCAGTCGATGCCGCCGTCGGTGAGGTGGGCGGCGAGGTTCACCGAGCCGAGGTTGCACACGGCGGTCTCGGCGTCACTGGACACCTCGATGATCTCGGTGCACAGGTTGGACAGGTGCACCACGTTGCCGTCCTCGGCGGTCTGGTTGCACAGCCGGTTCGCGGCGTCCTTGAAGGTCATCCACCCGTTGCCGGTCTGGGCCAGGGTGCGCATCATCTTCCCGTACAGCTCCCGCGCCGGGACCTGCCGCACGTAGCGGCCCTGCGCCTCGGCCTCCCGGTACGCGGCGTCGAACCGCTCGCCCCACAGGTCGGGCAGTTCGGGCACCTCGTGCGGGTCGAACAGCGACCACGTCTCGTCGGCCTCGACCCGGCGCATGAACTCGTCCGGGATCCAGTTGGCCAGGTTCAGGTTGTGGGTGCGCCGGGCGTCCTCGCCGGTGTTGTCCCGCAGTTGCAGGAACTCCTCGATGTCCGGGTGCCACGGCTCCAGGTAGACGCAGGCCGCGCCCTTGCGCCGGCCGCCCTGGTTGACCGCGGCGACGCTCGCGTCCAACGTGCGCAGCCACGGCACGATCCCGTTGGACTGCCCGTTGGTGCCGCGGATCAGCGCGCCCCGGGACCGGACCCGGGAGTACGCGATGCCGATGCCGCCGGCGAACTTGGACAGGTTGGCGACCTGGGCGTACCGCTGGTAGATGGAGTCCAACTCGTCGCGGGGGGAGTCGACCAGGTAGCAGGAGGACATCTGGGTGTGTCGGGTGCCGGAGTTGAACAGCGTCGGTGAGCTGGGCAGATAGGCCAGGCTGGACATCAGTCGGTAGAAGCCGACCGCCTCGTCCGGCGTCTGGGACAGCCCGCAGGCCACCCGCAACAGCCAGTACTGCGGGGTCTCCAGCACCAGCCGGCTGGTGGGGTGCCGCAGCAGGTACCTGTCGTACACCGTGCGCAGGCCGAAGTACTCGAATCGCCGGTCGCCGGCCGGATCGACGGCGTCGTCGAGCATCGGGGCGTGCGCGGCCACGAACGCGGCGGTGTCGTCGCCGATCAGGCCCTCGGCGTGGCCGGTCCGGATCGCCGCGCTGAACGAGGTGACGCCCTGCCGACGCACCTCCTTGTCGACGTAGCCGGACAGCAGCCGGGCGGCGAGGCGAGAGTACTGCGGTTCCTCACCGATCATCTCGGCCGCGGTCTGGATGGAGAGCCGGTCCAGCTCGGCCGTCGTCGCGCCGTCGTACAGGCCGCTGATCGTGCGGGTGGCGACGCGCATCGGGTCGACGTCGGTCAGGTCGTCGGCCCACCGCTCGACCGCCCGGACGATCTTGTTCAGTTCCACCGATTCGGTGGTGCCGTTGCGCTTGCGAACCTGCATCGGCGTCCGCCGCACGGCCGCGTCGCCGCCTGCCGGGACTACCTCGGTGACTGTCACCACTCACTCCTCGCGAGTTCGAGACCTGATGGCCCCTCGGACGCGTGGAGACAGACACCGGCGGACGCCACGCCGGCACGGCGTGGGTCAGATGGCGTCAGCCGTCCCACGCGGCCTCGGACCGCCGCCCACCCGGGTGCGGGTACGCGGCGCGCTGGCAGGTCTTCGGACTCGCGGGCACGACCGGTTGGCCGGTCTCCTACTGGCCGTCGCTTCCCGGGCCGCTTCGTGGCCCAGTGCTGATGACGGCTGTCGTTCCCACTCACCGCTGCGGGACAGTCCCGGATTCACACCGGGTTCCCTCTTGCCTCGACCGCTCGGGATGAGCGGCCGAACCAGCTGCGTCCGACACCATATATAGGGACGCTGCCGTTGTCACACCCCACATGTCGGTCCCGGGTGTGTCGACGGCGGTGCCCGTGATGGTCGTCACCGGCTTCGACAACCAGGCCGAGCCGCGCCGACGCGCGACCGGCCGACGCCCGCGCGGAACGCGGCGACCGAGCGGGTGTCGACATTCGGAAAGGTGTGATGTATTAAGTCTTTAGATGTAAAGACCCCTACCCATAACCGGCCGTCAATGCAAGTATCCGGAGTGGACATCCAATCTTCTGGGCCACTCTCCGCTTCCGGCACCGTCGTCCCCATCGGGCTGGGAGCGCCTTGGCAGCCCACGAGCCGAGGAGGAGCCGCCACCCGTTGAGGGTGCCCACCAGCGCGACGAACCTCGCCGCCCCTGCGGTCGGGCCGGTGGACCGGGCACGGCGGTCGAGAGGACGGCTCGACGACGAATCCTTACCACGAAAAAAACATTAGATGTCTTTGATTCCTGGGTGATCGACGTCGTTGACGCGTCGGATTGGCCCTCCGTATACTCCCAGAGATCATCTGATCTTTAGCCTAGCCGGGCGAGGAGCGCATGCCGCAGATCACCGCCGTCACCGTCGAGGACGTTCGCTTTCCCACCTCCCTGACCGCTGACGGCTCCGACGCCATGAACAAGGACGGCGACTACTCGGCGGCCTACGTCGTCCTGCACACCGACGGCGTCGACAGCACCGGTGCGCCACTCGCGGGCCACGGCCTGACCTTCACCATCGGCCGAGGCAACGACATCGTCGTCGCGGCGGCCGTCCACCAGGCACGGCGCCTCGTGGGCGTGGACGTCGCGACAATGGCGGCGGACATGGGCGCGGTCTACCGCCTGCTCACCTCCGACTCCCAACTGCGGTGGCTCGGCCCGGAGAAGGGCGTCGTCCACCTGTCGCTGGCCGCCGTGCTGAACGCGTCGTGGGACCTGGTCGCCCGGGTCGCCGGCAAGCCGCTGTGGCGGCTGCTCGTCGACATGTCCCCCGAGCAACTCGTCGACATCGCGGACCTGCGCTACCTGTCCGACGCGCTGACCCGGGACGAGGCACTGTCCATCCTGCGCGCCAAGGAGAGCACGAAGGCCGCCCGTCTCGCCGAGCTCGACCGGACCGGCTACCCCGCCTACACCACCTCGGCCGGCTGGCTCGGCTACGGCGACGACAAGCTGCGCCGGCTGTGCCAGGAGGCGGTGGACAGCGGCTACGGCTACGTCAAGCTCAAGGTGGGCGCCAACCTCGACGACGACATCCGCCGGTGCGGCATCGCCCGGGAGATCCTCGGCCCGGAGCGCAACCTGATGATCGACGCCAACCAGGTGTGGGACGTCGGCCAGGCCATCGAGTGGGTCAAGGCGCTCGCGCAGTTCGAGCCACTGTGGATCGAGGAGCCCACCAGCCCCGACGACATCCTGGGCCACGCCGCCGTCCGCCGCGCCGTCGCGCCGATCGGAGTCGCCACCGGCGAGCACTGCCACAACCGGGTGATGTTCAAGCAGTTGTTCCAGGCCGAGGCCATCGACTTCTGCCAACTGGACACCGGCAGGCTGGCCAGCATCAACGAGATCGTCGCCGTGCTGCTGCTCGCCGCGAAGTTCGACATCCCCGTGTGCCCCCACGCCGGCGGTGTCGGGCTGTGTGAGATGGTCCAACACGTCTCGGTGCTCGACTACGTCGCGATCTCGGGAGATCTCACCAACCGGGTCACCGAGTTCGTCGACCACCTGCACGAGCACTTCACCGACCCGTGCGTCATCCAGGACACCGGCTCGGGCAGCGGTTACGTCCTGCCCCGCCAGCCCGGCTACTCCACGCGGATGCACCCCGAGTCGGTCGAGCTCTACCGGTTTCCCGACGGTCACTACTGGGCGGCGACAGACCCGACTACGGTGTCAGTTTCGGAGCCGTACGTGATCGCGGGTGGGGCGGCCACCCCCGCCGGCCGCTAGGGGGATGTCATGTCGCGCACCGACGAGGTCGTGAACGGCATCAAGCGGATGATCCTCGAAGGGCATTTCAAGCCCGGGGACCGACTGCCCATCGAGAAGGACCTCGCCGAGTCGCTCGGCGTCTCACGGGGCTCGCTGCGCGAGGGGATGTCGGCTCTGTCGATCCTCGGCATCGTCAACATCCGCCAGGGTGACGGCACCTACGTCACCAACCTCGACGCGCCGCAACTGCTGGCCCCGATGGGCTTCGTCGTCGACTTTCAGGGTCAGGGCGACCCACGGCACGTCCACATCGTCCGGCGGCTGCTGGAATGCGAGGCCGCCCGCCTGGCGGCGACCAGGATCACCGACGAGGCCCTCGCCCAGGCGGGGGAACTACTCGACGAGGCGGCTCGGATCGCCGGTCGGTCGCCGCAGGAGCACGAACGGATCATGGAGATCGACATCGCGTTCCACCGGATCATCGCGCTGCACGCCGACAATCCGGTGCTCGTCGGTCTGATCGAGGCGTTCGCCGGGCGCACTCTGCGCGGGCGGCTCTGGCGGAGCCTGCACGAGGAGGGCGCGGACCGGCGTACCCACGACGAGCACGTCGCGATCCTGAAGGCCCTCGTGGCCCGCGACCCGGAGCGCGCCCGGATCCGCATGGCCAACCACCTGATCGGGGTGGAGGAAGCGCTGCACGGGCAACCCGACGACGGTGAGGCCAACGCCGAGCCGGCACGGTTCTGAGCGCCCGCCCCGGCGTACGCCGGGCCGCTTCGCACCCGCCTGCGGCCCGGCGGCTCCGGGGCGCGCCCCCGATCGCGTGATCGCGCGCGCCCCGGTCGACGAGTTCAGCGTTCGTCCCGCTCTGCGCCGGTGCTCCCGGTCATCGCCGCGACCAGGTCGTCGGTGGTGACCTCGTCGGCGCGTAGCCGGGCCGCCCGACGGCCGAGCCGCAGCACCTCGACCCGGTCGGCGATCTCGAGCACCTGCGGCATGTTGTGGCTCACCAACACCACCGACATGCCGGCGTCGCGGGCCCGCCGGACGACGTCGAGCACCCGCCCGGTCTGGACGACACCGAGCGCCGCGGTCGGCTCGTCGAGGATGACCACGTTGGTCGCCCAGATGATGGCGCGGGCCACCGCGACGCACTGTCGCTGCCCACCGGACAACATCGCGATCGGGGTGGTGACCCGGGGGATCCGCACTCCCAGTTCGTCGAGGGCCGCGGCGGCGCCCTGCCGCATGGCGCGCTTGTCCAGCAACCCCAGCCGGCCGAGCGGTCCCGAGCGCAGGATCTCCCGACCGAGGTACAGGTTGGCGGCCACGCTCAGGTCGTCGGCGACGGCCAGGTCCTGGTAGACGGTCTCCACCCCCGCGCGCCGGGCGTCGACCGGCGTGGAGAACTGGACGGGACGACCATCCACCCGGATCTCGCCCTCGTCGGGCGGGTGCACACCGGACAGCGTCTTGATCAGGGTGCTCTTTCCGGCGCCGTTGTCGCCGATCAGCGCGACCACCTCACCCCGGTGGACCGTGAAGTCGGCGCCGCGCAGCGCCTCGACGTGCCCGAACCGCTTGACGATGCCACGGGCTTCGAGGACCGGCGGTTCGTCGGCGGTCGGTTGCTTGTCGCTCTCGGCGGTGGCCGTCGGGGTCGCGCCCATCACTGCACCGGGGGGTTGGCGCAACTCGGCTCGAGCACCGCCTTGATCTCCGCGGAGTCGATGTTCTCCTTGGTGACGAACGTGACGCCGGTGTCGGCAGACGCCAGCGGCGCCTTGTCCCGCAGGTGCTTCACCATCTTGTCGACGCCGAAGTAGCCCATCTTGAACGGGTTCTGCACGACCAGCGCCGAGATCTGGCCGCTGCGCACTCCGGCGATCTCGTCCGGGGCGGCGTCCCACCCGATGATGACCACCTTGCCGGACTTCCCGGCCGCCTGGATGGCCTGCGCGGCGCCGAGCACGCTCGGCTCGTTGGCCGCGAAGATGCCGGCGAGGTTGGGGTTGGCGGTGAGGATGTTCTCGGTGACGCGTCGTGCCTCGTTGACGTCGCTGCGGCTGGGCTGCTGGCCGACCAGCTTCAGGTTGGGATACTGGGCGAGGCCGGCCTTGAAGCCGTCCACCCGCTCGGTGTTGGTCTGCGACCCCGGCTGGAACTCGACGAGCGCCACCTGGTGGTTGCCGGGACCGAGTTCGGTGGCGAGCAACTTCGCCGCCTCGGTGGCCGACGCACGGTTGTCGGTGGCGAAGAGCGGCACGTTCGACGGCTGCGGGCTGGTGCCAGAGTCGATCATCGCGACCGGGATCTTCGCGGCGAGCGCCTGGTCGGTGGCGGGCGCCAGCGCACTGGAGTCGGTCGCCGCGTACACGATGCCGTCGACCTTTTTGGTGACGAAGTTCTGGATCAGGTTGACCTGGCCCTCGACATCGGTCTCGGTGGTCACCCCGTCCCACTGGACGGTGACGTCCCCCGCGCGCTGCGCGGCGCACTCCGCGCCCGCCTTCACGGTGTTCCAGTAGTCGGCACCGACGGCCTTCGGCACGACGGCGAGCTTCAACGGGCCGCTCGCGTCCTTCGTCGCGCCGTCGCCCCCGTCGCGGACCTCGACCCCGCCGCAGGCGCTGAGCAGAGCGGTCGCCGCGGCCGCGGCCAGAACGGCTCGTACACCCAGGATCGACCGTCGCGTCCGCCGGCTGGTGGTGGTGTGCGCCATGGTGTGTGTCCTCTCTCGTTCGGAGTCTCGGAATGGCATGTCAACCCCGTGATTCCAGCCGCCGGCGGCGGTACTGGTCGAAGTAGACGGCGGCCCAGATGATCAGGCCGACGATCACCTGTTGGTAGTGGATGCTGATGTCGAGCAGGACGGCGCCGTTGCGCACCAGGGCGATGAGGAACGCGCCGATGATGGTCCCGACGATCCGGCCCTGGCCACCGAAGAGACTCGCGCCGCCGATGACCGCGGCAGCGATGACATCGAGCTCCAACGAGATCCCGTAGTTCGGCTGGCCGGAGTTGACCCGGGAGGCGGCGATCATGCCGCCCAGCCCGACCAGCACGCCCGCCAGCACGTACACCCCGGTCAGGTGGCGCCCCACCCGGACGCCGGAGCGGCGAGCCGCCTCCAGGTTGGAGCCCATCGCGTAGGTGTACTGGCCGAAGCGGGTCTGGGACAGCAGGAAGGCGACCCCGACCGCGACCAGGATGGTGATCAACACGGCGAACGGAATGCCGAGCAGCTCCCCGTTACCGAGCAACTGGAAGGAGCGGGGCAGACCGTAGACGCCGACCGCGCCGGTGATGATGAAGACGAGACCGCGGCCCACGGACATCGTGCCCAGCGTCGCGATGAACGGCGGGATCCGGGCCACTGTCACCAGCAGCCCGTTCAGCAGGCCGGCCAGCGCGCCGACGCCGATCGCGACCACCGTCGCGGCCCAGAGCGAGAAGCCGAGGTCGCGGACGACCATCGCCCCCGCGACGCCGGCGAGCGCCGCGACCGACCCCACGGAAAGGTCGATGCCCTTCGTGATGATGACCATCGTCTGCGCCGTGGCGATGATGGCGATCACCGCGGTCTGCGCCCCGATGTTGAAGAGGTTGTCCGCCGTCAGGAAATAAGGGCTGGCGAAGGTCAACACGACGAACAGGACGACGAGCGCGGTCGCGGCGGTCAACTCGGAGACGGCGTGGGAGATCCGTTCGCGGAACCAGTCGCTGAGTTCGCCGCGCTGCGTGCCGACGGATGCCTCGGCGGTACTCATCGTCGGATCTGACCTCCCCAAGCGTGGCGCCGGTGCGCTACGGGGGGAATCCCCGGCGAGCCGGCCACCTCTGAGCCACCGAGCCTCCTCGGCAGGGGGCGCGGGCTCGTGCCCACAACCACCCGTCGAGATAGGTCGGATGTTTCCCTCGATCAGGCGTTACCTTGCCACGCATTGACTCATGTTGCCAAGGTCTTACGGGGATGTTGTCGTCGTGACCCGGCGCGGATGCGGCATACGTCTGATCAAACTGGCACAACCCGCGTCCCGTCGACAGGCCCGGCCCGAACTGCGGCCCGTCAGTCGGCGCCGCCGCGGCGTCACGCAGCGTCCAGCCGGTACGCCCGGCGGGCCGTCCGCCGCCAGATCGCCGCCCGCTCGTCGTCGCTCAGCGGGTCCAGCAGTTCGGTGAGGACCTCAACCCAGCGTGCGTACGAGGAGGCGAGCAGACACACCGGCCAGTCCGAGCCGAACATCAGCCGGTCCGGGCCAAACGCGTCGAGCGCGTGCTCGACGGCGGGCCGAAGGTCCGCCGCCGTCCACGAGGGGCCGTCCACCTCGGTCACCAGACCGGAGAGCTTCGCCGTCGTGTTGGGCTCGGCGGCGAGCGCCCGCAGGTCGCGCGGCCAGTCGCCGAGGCCGGCGTGCCCGAGCGAGGGCTTGCCGAGGTGGTCCAGGACGAACCGCATCTCGGGCAGGTCGCGGACGAGCCGGGTGGCCGCCGGCAGCTGGTGGTCGCGTACCAGTAGGTCGAAGGCGAGGCCAGCGGCGCCGACCGCGGCGATGCCCCGCCGGACGTCCGGGCGGTCGAGGTACGCCGGGTCAGGCTCGGACTGGACGAGATCACGAATGCCCACCAGTCGCTCTCCGCCGCGGGCCGCCCGGAGCCGGTCGAGGCGATCGCCGACGTTGTCGGCAGTGAGGTCGACCCAGCCGACGACACCGGCGATGAGGGGGTCGTCGGCCGCGATGCCCAGCAGCTCGGGCGTCTCCGTCCGGACGGCGACGGACTGCACCACGACGGTCTGGGTGACCCCGGCGGCTCGGGCCGCCGGGGCGAGATCGAGCGGGGTGAAGTCGCTGTCGATCGCGGCCATTGTGTGCGGATCGATCCAGGGCTGCGGATGCCGCGCCCGGACCCAGAGATGGTGGTGCGCGTCGACGATGCCCTGGCCCGGCGCAGCCTCGGTGGTCGTCATCGGACACGTCCTGGCATGCTCACGTACACTCCCCCACCCCGCCCAGTCATTGGTCAGATGTCCGGGTCGGCTCGGTGCTTCGGAACCGATCCGGCAGTTGGACCATGTTAGCGGTAACAGGACGCCTGTGGGGCCGCCGAGCGCGTGCCTCGGCGCAACCAAGCATCATATCTTTGGAATTCAGCCTTGTCGATACTATCGCGCGCCGTGGGCTGACACCGCCACCCGTGGGGCCGGGTTGACCGTCTGCGGCGGCACCGATACCGTCGACCCACTATCTGCGGCGACGCGAGGGAAGCCGGTGTGAATCCGGCGCGGTCGCGCCACTGTAAGCGGTCCCAGCCTCAACGGGGCCGCGAGCCAGGACGCTCGGTCGTCCGCAGCCTTGCGATGGGGACGCGTCATCCCCGGGGAGGTTCGTGTTCTCATGTCTGCTTCCACGTCCAGCCAGCCGTTGGTGCATCCCGCTGGCAACACCCGTCTGCTGTGGACCGTCCTGGCCACCGTCGTACTGCTCAGCCTGCTGGCCTACCTCGTCGCCTTCGATCAGGGAGCAGTCTCGCGCAGCGGGACGTACCTGCACGAGCTGATGCACGACGGCCGGCACCTGCTGGGTGTCCCGTGCCACTGACGTCCACCACCGCTCCACCGTTCGTCACCGTCCTCGTCCGCGGGTTGCTCGCCGGCCTGATCGCGGGCCTCCTCGCCGGGGCGTTCGCCTACGTCGCCGGCGAACCGCACGTCGAGGCGGCCATCGCGATCGAGGAGGCGGCGACGCACGCCGAGCCCGCGGCCGGCGGGCACGATCACGAGGACGCCCTGGTCAGCCGCACCGGTCAGCGCGGAGGCTTGTTCCTGGCCACCAGCCTGTTCGGCGCCGCGATGGGTGGCCTGCTGGCCACCGCGTACGTCCTGCTGTCCCGCCGGCGGCGGACCTACGACGACGGCCGCTCGGGCCTGCTGCTGGCCGGCGCGGCGCTGCTCGGCGCGGTGATCGTGCCGTTCCTGAAGTATCCGGCGAACCCGCCGGCCGTTGGCGACCCGGCCACCATCGACGAGCGCACCGTCACCTACCTGCTGATGGTGGTGCTCGGCCTGGTGGCGGTGTGGGCCGGCTCCCTCGGTTATCGGGCGGTCGGCGGCACGGCACCGACGTGGCAGCGCGCCGCCGCGGCCACCGGCGGGTTCCTACTGGTCGCCGTGGTGTCCTCGGTGGTGATGCCCTCCTTCCAGGAGGTCCCGGAGGACTTCCCGGCGGCCCTGCTGTGGGACTTCCGGCTGGCCTCGCTCGGCACGCAGGTGGTGCTCTGGACCGGGATCGGCCTGCTGTTCGCGGCCCTGATGCACCACGACCTGCGCCGCCGGACCGCCACCGCGCTGCCGGGCACGTGACCCCCACCAGCCTCCGGCTGGTCGCCCACGGTCACACCGCCGCCCTGCGTCGGGCCCGCCCCCGCAACCCCCGGCGGCCAGCCACGACGGCACGGCGGAGTGGCCCGGGCA